>NZ_CAURMG010000001.1:0-92416 GCF_963525875.1 uncultured Gemella sp.
CTAATAATTCATCAGTTGTATAAAGAACAAATAAACTCTTTGGATTTTTTTCTTTAATTTCTTCACACATTTTTGAAAGAACTTTATTCATTCCTCTGTGTTTTCCGCTGACAGTAAGAAGTCCATCCTTGATGGTAATAATAGGAAGGATATTTAGCAGGTTTGATAGGACGAATTGAGTTTTAGTAAGTCTACCTCCAGCATATACATATTCCATAGTTTCTACAGTTACAAGAACATTGTGTTGTGCGGAAAGCTCAGTATATCTAGCTTCAATATTTTCAAAGGATAAACTACCTTCTTCGAATTCTTTAATTATTTTCTCGATAGCAATTCCTACCATTCGTGCTATTTGAAAAGTATCGATTATCTTGATTTCAATACCATCAATAAGTTCTTTAGCTTGTACGAAAGAAGAATATGTCCCTGATAGTTTTGAAGAGACGCTGAAAGCAACGATGCGCTCTACGCCTTGTTGTTTAAGTTCTTCATAAATTCTTAAGATTTTCCCTACTGCAGGTTGGCTTGTGCTAGGCTTTTGTCCATTATGTATTCTTTTATAAAATTCGTCAGGAGTTATAGTAACGTTATCCTCGAAAACTTCATCATCAAGACGAACTTCAACAGGGATAACTGTAATTGGATTGTTTTTTTCAAAGTTTTTATTAATTTGTAGTGCTGAATCGCACACAAAAGCTGTTTTCATAAAATTAACCTCTTGTACATTGTTTTTAAATAGTTATATTTAACTACGTTCTTATATGATATAATAAAAATAAAATTTTTTCAACTGAAAAGTGAAATAAAAAATTCACTTTTATACAAAGTGTAAGTATTAAAAGGTTAATAAAATAAGATGTTAAGGCTTTGATAATGTTGGAATTAATTTAGAAAGTTACACACTTTATCTCTAATTATATTTATATTTATTGATTGAGGCATTTAATAACTATCAAAGAATAATAAAAAGTATTACTAAACCTATAATAAAAATGAATACTTAGGCTAGATTAATTTATGTTATAATGATATTAATACAAATTGATAGAAATAGGAGGGATAAATATGATTTTAGAAAAAATTTCAGGACCTCAGGATCTTAAAAAAATTAACAATAGAAGAATTACAAACTCTGGCCGATGAAACAAGAACGGTATTATTATAAAAAATTAGTTCTCACGGAGGCCATAGTGGACCGAATTTAGGAATGGTGGAGATGACAGTTGCCTCACATCATGTATTCGATTCACCTGTAGATAAGATAATTTTTGATGTATCGCATCAAACTTATATTCGTAAAATGCTAACAGGACGCCAAAAGGCATTTATAGACCCTAAATATTATGATGATATTTCTGGATATACGAATCCAAAAGAAAGTGAGCATGATCTTTTTACTATTGGACATACCTAAACTTCATTATCGTTAGCAAGTGGTATACTGCACGCAAGAGATTTAAAGAAAGAAAAAGGAAATGTTGTGGCAATTATTGGAGATGGTTCTTTATCAGGTGGAATGGCCTATGAGAGTCTAAATACAATAGCTACATTAGGAACTAATGCAATAACTATAATAAATGATAATGACCAATCTATTGCTAAAAATCCTAAAGGTGGTATATATACTGCATTAAGAGAGCTACGTGAAAATAAAGGTCAGGTAACAAACAATATTTTTAAAGCATTAGGATATGATTATCACTACTTAGAAGATGGTAATAACTTAGAAGAACTAATTTCATTATTTAAAGAAGTAAAAGATATAGATCATCCGGTAGTATTACACATTTACACAGAAAAAGGTAAAGGATTTGAACCGGCAGAAAAAGACCATGAAAAATTCCATGCTGGTGGACCGTTTAGTTTAGAAACTGGAGAATATAAAAATCAAGGGGCCTCTTCTCAAACATACAATGGTATTACATCTCAATATTTAGCTAAAAAATTAGAAGAAGATTCATTAGCTATTGTTGTAAATGCAGGGACACCAAGAATAGTTTTCGATAGAGAAATAAGAGAAAAATTTAGAAATCAATTTGTAGATGTTGGTATTGCAGAACAACAAGCAGCAACTATGACAACAGGATTAGCTAAAAATGGAGCAAAACCTATTTGGTCAGTATTTTCTACATTCTTACAAAGAGCATATGATCAACTTTCTCATGATATGGCATTAAATAATCAAGCAGGGGTAGTATTAGTCTACGGCGCATCAATAAAATCAATGAATGATGAAAGTCATCTAGGATTTTTTGATATACCATTTATATCTCATATACCAAACTTTGTTTATTTAGCACCTACTAATAAAGAAGAGCACTTAGCGATGTTAGATTGGGCAATTAATCAAAATAATCATCCAGTAGCTATTAGAGTTCCTGTAGGAAGTGTTGTGGAAACTAGCGAAGAAGATACAACAGATTATTCTATATTAAATAAGAATAAAGTAGTTAAAGCTGGAAAACAGATTGCGATATTTGGAGTTGGAAACTTTTATGGCTTAGCTGAAAAAGTCGTTGAACAACTGAAATCTAAACATAATATAGAAGCAACATTAGTAAATCCAAAGTTCTTAACAGGTTTGGATAAAGAATTATTAAATTCTTTAGAAGAAAATCATAAGTTAGTTGTAACGATTGAAGATGGTATAGTAGAAGGTGGATACGGTCAAATTGTAGCAAGCTTCCTAGGAAATATAGGCTTAAAAGTACAAAACTATGGAATAAATAAAAAATTCTATGATAGATATAAAGTAGAAGAATTAATGGAAGAAAATGGTTTAACCGTAGATAATATAGTAAAAAATATTATAGAAAGTCTATAAAATAAGTAAAAGCATCTTAAATTTTTGAGGGTGCTTTTTCTATTTAAAACTATATTATATAAATTATTTTGTTTAGAAATATATGTAGTTAAACTCATGAGAGTAGGGTTTTATAAAAAATTAAAGCGTTTTTCTTTTTAAGAGAAAATAACTGTATTAATTTTTTGAAACGCTAACATTATAATAAATGTAGGTGGTGAAGCAAATGGAGATTTTTAATTATGATAATAGAAGTTTGAGACTACTAAATATACTAGAATCTAACTTTTTAGTTCAGGATCAATACTTACTAGATGTATTAAAGGTAAGTTCAAAAACTATTAGTAATGAAATAAAATCTTTAAATGAATTATTTGAAGACTGTGCATACATAGAAAATAAAAATTCAAATTATAGTCTTTTTATTACAAAGTTAGAAGAATACTTAAAGAGAAAAAGATCTATATATGAAGCTAGTGTTAATTTTGATTCTAGTAAGGTAAGGCTAGTATATATATTTAAGACATTAGTTTCATCGGGCGAAAGTGCACTAATAGACGATTTAGCTTTTGAAATGATAGTTAGTAGAACAACTTTAAATTCCGATATAAAAAAATTAAATGACATTATAAGTAGTTATAATCTTGTTATAAAAGGAAAACCTAATACAGGTATTAAAGTAGTTGGTCTAGAAAAAGATATTAGAATTTTTATTTTAGAAAATATTTTTAATTATATGTACAAGGAAGATATTTTTGATAAAGATGATAATATGTTTTTTGATGAAACATTTGAAAAGTACAAAATTGATAAACAGGCAAAAGCTGAATTTTTCAGATACTTAACAGTGTCTTTAGATCGATTTGCTAATGGCTTTTATCTAAACTTTGAAGAAAAGCAATATGAAGAATTATTAAACAACTACGCACAACCTTTTATTAACGAGATAAGTGATTATATAGAGAATAAATATAAGATAAGCTTATCTACTGATGAAATCAAATTTTTAGCGATTTGCTTTGCTACGATGAGAGTTCCTACAAAAATAAATAAAATAAGAGAAAATCTAAAATATACTGAAGAGTATACAAAACTTGTTCAGGAAATTTTAGAAACAGTTGTTTACGAGTATGGACTTGAATTTGATACTTCGGATATAATTGAAGAATTTATCTATCATATATACTTCTTAATGGAACGATTAAAATACGGTGTTAGATATAACAACAATATGAAAGAGAAAATTAAAGAACAATATCCGGTATCATATAAAATTGCTAAAACTGCCAGTAAAGTAATTAACAATAAGTATAACTATATAGTTTCAGAAGATGAAATTAGTTATCTAGCAATATATTTTGAAACGTTATTGAAGAAAATAAAAGTTCAATCTGAAAATCTAAGTGTCTTGTTGATAACTAATTCAGGACCAGCATATAGCAAACTTATGATAAATGAAATAGAAAGTATAATAGTAAATTCACAAGTATCAGCATACACCACTTTTGAAAAAGTTGATTATAGTAAATTTAATATTATAATTTCTACTGAGGATATGAAGTTTGAAACAGAAATGCCGGTTATTTATCAAAATGAAATTTTAGATAAGATGTACTTGAAAAAAGAAATTAATTTTCTACAATATGTTAATAAAATGAATAATCCTAGTATTCGAGGAATGGAATCAGTATTGCTAAGCTCGATGAGAGAAGAGACATTTTTCAAATGTGATAGCAAAAAAACATATGCTGAAAATATTGATTTTATGATAGAAGAGTTAATAAAACAGCATTTAGTAGATGATAAGTTTTTAAAGAGAATCAGAGAAAGAGAAAAAAAATCGTCTATGATTTTTGAGAAAAATGTAGCATTTCCACATACGATAAATAAACTGGGAGATGATTTAATAATTGCTCTAGGGGTAAGCGAAAAAGGATTTAAGGATAATAAAGACTTAAAACTAATATTTATGGCGTGTGTACCTGAAGGAGAAAAAAATGGGTTGATTTTAGCTAAAACCTATGATGAATTAATTTCTATTATTAAAGATGAAAAATTAATTACAGATATATCTAAAATAGATAATTATGACTTATTAGTAAATTACTTTATAAAAAATACTAATTTATATAGATAGCAATTAGGAGGACATATGAATTTAATAGTTTTAGGAATACTCTTTATTTTAGCATTTATTTTACAATATGCTTTAACTTATGTTCAGTTAAATAGTTTCAAACGAAGCTATAGTAAACTTAGACGAATAGGTAGAGTAGTAATAGGAAGAAAAAAAGGTGCTGCACGTGCGGGAGCAATTGTTATGCTAGCTATAGACGATAATGATAAGGTTATCACTGGAGAAGCTATGCAAGGAGTAACAGTACTTGCTAGATTTAAAAAATTTGAATATTTCAATGGTCTTAAAGTAGGGACTATAAATAGAGAAGATTGTAAAGCGATAAAACTATCAGCATCTTTAACTAGTGCAGTGCTTGACGGAGTTGTTAATTATAAAACAATTTCTGCTGGTGGACAGGTTGAAATGGAGCTAAGTCCATTTGGGAAATTAGCAAAAAAATTAAAATTAAATTAAATATTATAAGGAGGACAATATGGATTATATTGTTAAATTAGCATCAGGCTTTACAGGTTTATTTGACGAAGGTGCAAAAGTATTCGTAAGTTGGGTTGGAGGAATCGTACCGAAAGTATTATTACTACTTGTATTTATGAATGCATTAGTTGCTTTTATTGGACCACACAGAGTAGAAAAATTTGCTAAAGTGTGTTCTAAAAATGTAATTTTAGCTTACGGAATTTTACCATTCGTTTCTGCATTTATGTTAGCAAACCCTATGGCATTATCAATGGGTAAATTTTTACCAGAACGTATGAAACCTAGTTATTATGCATCTGCATCATATCACTGTCATACAAACAGTGGGATATTTCCACACATTAACGTTGGTGAAATTTTCATCTACTTAGGTATTGCAAATGGAATTACTCAATTAGGATTAGACGTTACACCATTAGCAATTAGATACCTTCTTGTAGGGTTAGTAATGAACTTCTTTGCTGGATGGGTTACAGATTTCACAACAAAAATTGTTATGAAACAACAAAAAATTGAATTAAGTAATGAATTAAAAGCGTAGGATTAGGAGAAATAATTATGACATACGGAACAATTAAAATAGAAAAAGGTAGTGGTGGTTTCGGTGGACCTTTAGTAGTAACTCCAAAACCAGGAAAAGATAAAATTTTATATATCACAGGTGGTGGAGCTGAACCTGAAATCGTAGAAAAAATCGTAAAATTAACAGGTGCTACAGCGGTTAATGGATTTAAAACATCAGTACCAGACGAAGAAATTTTCTTAGCAATTATTGACTGTGGTGGAACATTACGTTGTGGTATTTATCCACAAAAAAGAATTCCAACAGTTAACATTATGCCTGTTGGACCAAGTGGACCACTTGCTAAATTTATTAAAGAAGATATTTATGTTTCAGCTGTAGGATTAGATCAAATCTCATTAGCTGAAGGTAGTGAAGAAGTAGTAGTTGAGGAAAAAACTCAAGAAGAACCAAAACGTGAATTTAAATATAGTGCAGATAAAAAAGTTTCACAAAGTTTAGCAGAAAATGCTAAATCATCTGTTATTCAAAAAATCGGTATGGGTGCTGGTAAAGTAGTTCATACATTATACCAAGCTGCAAGAGATGCAGTTCAATCAATGATTACAACAATTTTACCATTTATGGTATTTGTTGCGATGTTAATAGGGGTTATCCAAGGATCAGGATTTGGTAACTGGTTTGCTAAATTATTAACTCCGTTAGCAGGAAACATCTTTGGATTAGTAGCTTTAGGATTTGTATGTTCTATTCCACTATTATCAGCGTTACTTGGACCTGGTGCAGTAATTGCACAAATTATCGGTACATTAATTGGGGTTGAAATCGGAAAAGGAACTATTCCTCCACAATTAGCATTACCTGCATTATTTGCAATCAATACACAATGTGCTTGTGACTTTATCCCAGTTGGTTTAGGTCTTGCAGAAGCTGAACCAGAAACAGTAGAAGTAGGGGTAGTATCTGTACTTTACTCAAGATTTATTATTGGGGTGCCAAGGGTTATCGTAGCTTGGTTAGCAAGCTTTGGAATGTACTCTTAAAATTTTATAGGAAGCGGTCTTCGCTTCCTACATTAACGACATAGTCGACCGTAAATGAATGAATAAAAATATAAGCAAAGGAAGAATGAGTATGATAATTTATGAAAATACAATAAAAAGTAAAGGAAGTCTTGTAGGTGAATTTGGTGATGGGATGTTTATCCTTTTTGGAGATAATGCACCAGATATGTTAAAAGATTATTGTTATGGAATTGATGTAGTACCTACTAATACAACTATTGAAGTAGGTCAAACATTAAAAGTAGATGGAGAAGAGTTTGAAATTCTTGGTGTAGGTGATGTAGCTGAGAAAAATCTAGTAGACTTAGGACATCTAACAGTGCATTTCTCTGGTGATTTAGATAATTTATTACCAGGGGCAATCGTAGTGGAAGAAAAAAGCTGTCCAGCAATTGATATTAATACAAAAATTACAATAGAAAAATAATAAGGAGAAATAATTATGAGTTGGTTAAATTTAGAAGGAAAAACAGTAGTAGTAACAGGTGGAGCATCAGGTATTGGAGCAGCAGTAGTTGATGAATTCTTAAATCAAGGATGTAATGTAGTAGTAAGTGACTTAGCAGAAAAAGAGTCTGATAATGATAAATTACTATATGTTAAATGTGATGTAACTAAGAGAAGCGATGTTAAAGAAGTTGTAGCTAAAACTTTAGAAAAATTTGGAACAATCGATATTCTTGTAAATAATGCTGGAATTAATATTCCTCGTTTATTAGTAGATAAAAATGATCCTGAAGGGAAATATGAGTTTAGTGACGAAGTATACGACAAAATTATGGATATAAATGTAAAAGGTCTATTTATCTTCTCTCAAGAAGTTGGACGTATACTAGTTGCTAAAGGTAGTGGTGTAATAGTAAACATGTCTTCAGAATCTGGATTAGAAGGATCAGAAGGGCAAAGTATTTATGCTGCAAGTAAAAATGCTGTAAACTCACTTACACGTTCTTGGGCAAAAGAACTGGGTAAATTAGGAGTTAGAGTAGTAGGTGTAGCACCAGGTATATTAGAAGCGACAGGACTTAGAACATTAGCTTACGAAGAAGCGTTAGCTTACACTCGTGGAGTAACAGTAGAACAAATTCGTGCGGGGTATACAAGTACAAAAACTACTCCACTAGGAAGAGATGGGAAATTATCAGAAGTTGCGGATTTAGTTACATACATAGCAAGTGATAGAGCAAGTTATGTTCATGGTGTTACGTATAATGTAGCAGGTGGAAAAACAAGAGGTTAATAGATGAAATAGGGGAGATTCCCCTATTTTTTGTAGTTTGTGATTTTTTATTATTTCTATTATAATAACTGTAAAGAACAAAAAGTGAGGTTGGTTAAATGGATATAAAAGCTGTGTTATTTGATATGGATGGACTAATGGTTGATACGGAAAGTTTGGCGACTGAAGCGTTTATTCATAGTGCGAAAAAGCAAGGATATGATATGACAAAAGAAGAGACACTTCTAGTATTAGGATTTACTACTAAAAGTATTTATGATTTTTGGGAAAATTATTTCAAAAATTCTGATGTTAGTGGAAAACAACTAGTAGATGATCATTATAAATATATAGAAGATATTTTATTTACCACAGGGCCAAGGAAAATGCAATATATCGAAGAGTTATTAAAATATTTGAAAAATAGTAATTATAAAGTAGCGGTAGCATCATCATCTAGTATGAACCACATAATAAATAATATGGAAAAGACTGACTTGAAGAAATATATAGATGAGTTTGCTAGTGGAGCTGAGGTTGAAAATGGGAAGCCGGCACCGGATGTGTTCTTATTAGCTGCAAAGCGCTTAGGTGTAAAATCAGAAGAGTGTTTAGTTTTAGAAGATTCTAAGGCTGGTGTGATAGCGGGGAGTTCGGCAGGAGCTAAAGTTATTATGGTTCCTGATATGTTTAAACCAGATGAAGTTTGTAAAGAAAAAGCTTATAGAATTGTTAATAATCTGGGAGAGGTTATAAGTATTTTAGAGGAGAAAAATAATGAAAATTTTAATAGATAGTGCAGATGTAGAAAAAATTAAAGAAATATCGAAATATAGAGAGATAACAGGAATAACGACTAATCCAACAATCTTATCGAAAGTAGAAGGAAATATTAAAAATATTTTAAAAGAATTAAAGCAATTTACTTATGATAAATATGAAATTCATATACAAACAACAGAAAGTGAAGTTGAAGGAATATTAAGTGAAGCAAGAGTACTTAGAAAATTTTTTGGAGAAACATTTTATATAAAAATTCCTGTAACAAAGGCTGGTTTAGAAGCTATTAAACTCTGTTCAAGCGAGGGGATTAAGGTGACAGCTACAGCAGTTCTAAGTCCTATGCAAGCATTGGCTGCTGCCATGAATGGAGCAAGTTATGTAGCGCCGTATGTGAATAGAATGGAAAATGTCGGACAAGACGCAACAGAAATAATTTCTGTAATAAGTGATTTATTAATAGATTATCCAACAGAGATTTTGGCTGCGAGTTTTAAAAATATAAAACAGATTCAAGAAGTCTTGCTTCAAGGAGCTGGAGCAGTAACTATATCTCCTGAATTAATAGAAACAAGTGTTTGGCATCCTTATACAGATAAGTCTGTTATAGACTTTAAAATTGATTGGAAAAATAAATTTGGTGATAAAAAAATTGTTGATATGATATAATAATTAAAAATAAAATATGTTTAGAAATGGAGAATAGTATGAATAATATGAATAACGTAGAAGGTATGACGGATGAACAGTTTATGGCTTATAAAGAGATACTTCTGCAGTTAGTTTTAGAGATGATAGAAAATAGTGAAACGCTAGAAGAAGCAAAAAATAAAATAGAAAAACTAATGAAATAATTTTTAGAATCAACTCAATAAATAATTAGAAAGTCTAAACCTTCGAGCGAAGCCTAGTGATTATGATGATATTGAGTTGATTTTATTATAAGGAGAATAAAATGATTGGTCTTGTTTTTGATGTGGATGATACATTGTATGAACAGATAGTTCCATTTGAGAATGCGTATAAGAGTCTATTCGATATGGATATTGATATCGAGAAGTTTTATCTTTTAAGTAGATATTATAGCGATGTAAAATTTGAGGCTTCAAGAAATGGGGAGATGACTATGGATGAATATCATATTTATAGGATTCAAGAAGCGGCTAAGGATTTAGGTGTGTGTTTGACTGCTGAACAGGCACTCAGTATGCAAAAAGAATATAAAAAGAATCAACAAAAATTGCAAATGTCTAATACAACTATAAGTATTTTAGAACTGGCGAAAGAGAATAATGTAAAGCTAGGAATTATTACTAATGGACCAAGCGAACACCAATGGGCTAAGACAAAAGCATTAGGCGTTGAAAAATGGATTGCTAAGGAGAATATTATAGTCTCTGGAGATTATGGTATAAATAAACCGGATGTTAGAATATTTGAGATTATGCAAGAAAAGCTACAACTTCCTAATGATTCTCTATACTATATAGGAGATTCAATAGAAAATGATATAGTTGGAGCAAACAATGCAGGCTGGAAGTCTATTTGGATAAATCGTTATAAGCAAAAATCACCAAAGGAAGTAGATATTTATAAAATAGCGGAAAATAATAATGAATTGTTTGAAATTATTGAAAAAATTTTTGAAAAGTAAAATAAAATAGTTTTAGTTAGTTAATTTTTATGGTAAAATTAGTTATATTGATTTTATTAGAAGTTTACTAGAATAAAATTGAACTAGTGCTTTGTCTAAGGAGGAAAAAAGTATGAAATTAGTATTTTTTAATTTAAGAGAAGATGAAAAGAGTGCTTTAGAAAGTTGGAGAAATTCTCACCCTGAGGTTGAAGTTGATGTTTATACTGAAGAGCTTTCATTAGCTAATAAGCACTTATTAGAAGGAAAAGAAGGTGTAGTTTTAGCTCAAAACAAACCTTTCGAACGCGATGTATATGAATATGCAAAGGATCAAGGAGTTAAGGTTTTTGCGACACGTTCTGCTGGTTTTGATATTTATGATTTAGAATTAATGTCAGAGCTTGGGATTAAAATGACCAATGTTCCATCATATTCACCAAATGCTATTGCTGAACATGTTCTTACTTCTGCGTTGCGTATTAGTAGAAATACAAATAAAATTCAACGCAATATAGAAAAACATAATTTCTCTTGGAATCCAGGGATATTATCTCGTGAGCTTAGAACTTTAACAGTAGGTGTTATAGGTACTGGAAGAATAGGTACTCAAGCTGCTCGATTATTCAATGCTTTAGGGTCTAAAGTTATAGGTTATGATGTATATCGAAATGAAGCGGCAAAAGAAGTACTAGATTATGTTGAGAATCTAGATGACTTAATAGCGAACTCTGATATCATTACTATTCATATGCCGGCTATTAAAGAATACAACCACATGGTAAATGATGAATTTCTTGCTAAGATGAGAGATAATTCAATCTTATTAAACGCGGCTCGTGGTATGCTAGTTGATACAAAGGCTGTATTACGTGCTTTAGATAGTGGGAAACTTCTTGGTGCAGGGTTAGATGTTTACGAAAATGAAGGTAAATATGTTCCTAAAAACTTTGAAGGAAAAGAGTTTGATGATGAATTATTACAAACGCTAATAGATCGTGATGATGTAATCTACACACCACATACAGCGTTTTATACAGAAACTGCAATCCAAAACCTTGTAGAAGGTGGATTAGAAGCGGCTGTTGAAGTAATTACAACTGGGACATCTGCAAATGTTGTAAATAAATAAAATATAGTTGAAGGGGCTATCTAAAAAGCCCTAAAATTTAATAAAGTTCATATGAAAATTCATAGACGCAGTGGTTTATTGATTTTAAAAATAGCTTTATAAAGGCTTTTTTGAAATCAATAAAATGTGTAGGAGTGCCTCGATAAAATCGATTTCTGCGAAATTACGATTTTTGAGTCACTCCCTTTTTCTTATAAAAAAAATTTTTTAGGAGGGTGAATATAGAAAAAAAATCCGACATTGTCAGATCTTAAAATTTTAATTTACTATTTTTTTAATAAATCACGGATTTCTTTAAGAAGTTCTTCTTTAGCATCAACCTCTGATGCTTTTTCTTCAGCTTCTTCTTCTTTAGACATTTTATCTTTAGCTGTGTTGATAGCTTTAACGAAAATGAAGATTGCGATTGCTGTAATTAAGAAGTCGATTGTAATTTGAATAAAGTTACCGTATTTAATGTTATTCCACGCTAAGTTAGTGAAGTCTGGTTTAGCAGGGAAAAGTAATCCGATTAGAGGCATCATAATGTCGGTTACTAATGAACTAACGATTTTTCCGAATGCAGCCCCCATGATAACCCCGATAGCAAGATCTAATACATTTCCTTTAAATGCAAATTTTTTGAATTCATTTAACATAAAAAATATCTCCTTTTAAAAATTAATACTAGAGTATATTATATCAAAATATCAATAAAATCAAGTATAAGAACTCACTTTTATGAAAAAAACAAAAGAAAACGTATTTTGATTTTAGTTATTATATTAGTTAAATATTTTTTTTATAAATTATATATGTATTTGCTAAGTATTTGTAATTAGCACATAATTTACCGAATAAACAAGAAAACTAACCGAATATGCATTATCTATAGATTTTTAAATATTTATTATATAAAATATAATTATGAAAGGAGCTAAAGATATGAAAGTTGAATTAAATATATGAAAGGAGGTGAAAATGTGAAAGTAGAATTAAATATAGATAAGAAATTTGAAGAAATAATAGTTACTATATCAGCAAATAAAGTGAATGATAAGATTCAAAATTTAGTGAATTATATAGAAAATAAGGAAGATTACTTTATAGGAGTTTTAGATGGGAAAGTACGTTTATTAAATACGGAGGATATTATAAGGGTATATGTTGAAGATAGAAAAGTATATGTAGTTACAGTTGAAGGTAGATTTATTGTTAGAAAAAAATTATATGAAGTGCAGAGTACATTAACTAAGGATTTTATAAAAATATCTCAAAGTGAAATAGCTAATGTTAAATATATTCATAGCTTAGATTTAGGATTGAGAGGAACAATAGTTATAAATTATAAAAATTCGGACATAAGTTATGTATCACGTAGGATGTTAAAAGTTATAGGAGGTATTAAAATGAAATTATTTCAAAAAATTATAATATTTATGTTGTTAGGGGTAGGAGTAGGAAACGTTATTAATCTAATATTTGGTATTTTGTATGGTCAGTTTTATCCTGGCATGCCATTGTATATTCAGAGTTTTGATAATCTAAATACGGCAGTATTAATTCAAACCTTAGTATATGCTATTTTAGGTTTATTACAAGGATTAGCTGGTAAAGTATTTCAAAGTAAGTTAAATGATAACATAGTAATAGTATTTGTATCACATTATTTTCTTATTATGTTACCACTTGTGTTAGCGGGTTATTATTTGAAATGGTTTAGTAGTCTTACTACTTTAATTTTAATGCTGATTACAGCTACTGTGGTTTATGTTTTAATAGGAATAGTTCGATATTTTAGTATTAAAAATAGTATAAGTGAGATAAATATAAAATTAAGAGAGAATATGTAAGATTCAGTTGTCCAAAAGGAGGAGCAACACAAATTAATGATTTTGTGTTGCTCCTCTAAATTTTATAACAGATTATAAAATACTTTTTAAAGAATACCTGACATAGAAATGTTTTTTAATTTTTATTTTAAATATTATTTTTCTTCTACTTTATCTTTCTTTAAGAATTTGTTAAGTAGATTAGATGCTTTAGCTTTGTTTTCTTCTACTTTTCCAGAAAGATTTTCGATTTTTTGATCTGTGTTTTTTTTGAATCCAGTAACATTAGATTTCATGTTATCTACTGAAGATTGTAGTCCATTGATAGATGATGCTAATCCTTCGGCAGAGTTGAATAAAGGGTCTAATTTTTCAGATTTAACTTGTAAGTCTTCAGCTAAGATATTTGTATTTTGTAGTAATATATTAGCTTCTGCCATAATTGGTTCTAAGTTACCTTCAACTTTTTTAACTGTGTTATTTAAATCTTTAGCAAGAACAAGCGCTTCTTCAGCGACATTTGTGACATCCTCTACACATTCTGTAGCAACATTTAAAGATTTTCTAACAGTTCCAAGTGTAATTGCTGTGCTTATGCATAGGATTAGAACTCCTACACCTGCTAAAAAGATTCCAGCGTATGCTAAAATTAACCAGTTTATATCTAACATAAAATTTTCCTCCTTGAATATAATTAATTATAATTAAAATTTGATGATAATATAATTAATTATTTTGATTTTTGTTCTATAAATTTATGACAAAGTTTGTTTATATTTCCAGCCCCCATAAATAGGAAAACACTATTATCAAAATTAAGTTTATCAAAATCGTCTTCTCTATTTATTATTTGAGCTCCTTTAGTTACTTTTTGTAAATCTTCTATTCCCACGATTTTTTCTTTTTCACGAACAGAAGCAAAAATTGGACAAAGGAATACTCGATCGGCTGTTTCCAAACTTTCAGCGAATTCATTTAAGAATTTAGCTGTACGTGTATAAGTGTGTGGTTGGAAGATAGCGATAACTTGTTTATCTGTATATTTTCTACGTGCACTGTCGATAGTTGCTCTAATTTCGCTTGGATGGTGAGCGTAGTCGTCTACTATTACATTATTTCCAAGTTTGTGTTCACTAAATCTTCTTTCTGCAGGTTTGTACTGACTAAGAGATTCTTGGATTTTTTCTATACTGATTCCATTTATATCAGCTAAAGCTATTGCTGATGTAGCATTAGAAATATCGTGTAATCCGAAAATAGGCATAGTGAATGTTCCTAAAAGTTTAGAATTTTTGTATATGTCAAACTCACTGTGCTCTGATGTAGTTCGAATATTTTTAATTTGATAGTCGTTCCCATCATTAAATCCATATTTAATAGTTTTTGCATTAGCTGGTTTAAGTTTAGATGCTAATCGATCATCTCCACATATAACAACTGTATTTTTAACTTGATTTACAAAACTTTGAAAGGCATCAAACATATCGTGTTCATCATTAAAATAATCAGGATGATCAAAATCTATGTTTGTTACAACTGCATAATCTGGATGATATGCAAGGAAGTGTCTGTAATATTCACATGCTTCTGCAATTATATATTCAGAATTTTTTTCACCATGACCAGTCCCATCTCCAATTAAATACGATGTAACGTGACTATGTTTAAAGATACAACTTGTCATTGTAGTTGTAGTTGTTTTTCCATGTGCTCCAGTAATTGCGATTGACGGTACATCAGAAAGAAGTTTACCAAGGAATTGTGCGTAAGTATAAGTTTTTAAACCTAATTCTTTTGCTCTTCTAAATTCAATATGTGTATCATTAAAGGCGTTCCCTAGAATAATTTCATAACCTTCTTTAATATTTTCTGCTCCATAATAAAACATTGGAATGTTTCTTTGCTCTAATTTTTCTTGTGTAAAAAAGTATGTTTCTTCGTCTGAACCTTGTACTTCGTGCCCCATATCATGAGCAATCTGTGCAAGTGAGCTCATACCGGAACCTTTAATACCTATAAAATGATATTTACTCATTAACCTATCTCCTAAATTGTCTATATTAACATAAAAAATTTCCTTATTTTTTTCCATAAGCAATTCAATTTTACACCAAAATGGATAAAAATTCAATTAATAGGGATGTTTTATAAATGAATACTTTCAAAAATTTTCTTAATTTTTCATTTGAAAGTAATAATATTATATTTAGGATATTTTTAAGTTGATGATATTAGAAGAGCAACCCATGTTTAACGACATTAGAGAATCGATTAAATAGAGTTGCTCGTATGTATTTATATTTAGTGTTGAAGAAGATTTAAATAATATTTGTTATACATAATCTACTATCATATTATTACAAAGTTATTGTTTATATTGTAATGTAATGAAAATATTAATGCTGTTAATAAGTTAAACAATTTTATTTAAAGTAGATAATGCATATACTATTATTATCTTCTATGTTTTCTTCTAGAGAAGATTGCTGCTCCACTTAAAATTAATCCTAAAGTGACTAATGAAGCTAAGTTAGAATTTGTTAATCCAGTTTTAGGTAATAATTTGTTAAGTGATGCACTAGTATTAGGCTGTGTAACTTCACTTTGTTGCTTGCTTTGAGTAGGTGTATTACCTGCAGGATTATGATTTGAAGTAGAATTTTCACTAGGAGAATTACTTGGTTTGTTTGCGTTAGATACTATTGCGAATTTACTGAAGTGATCTATTTCAAATGTTACAACACCATCTTTTATAGTAGAGTCTATTAATTTTAACTCCCCGTTATCTTTTATGTGATAGATAGCGACATCTTTTTCTCCTTCTTTTAATACTATAGCTACAGTACGTTTTGAGTTTGAGTCAACAACAGTGTTGTTTTTATCAAGAAGTTTCAAGTCTAATATTCTGATTTGATTATCTGCTGGTAAATTTAATTTTTCTAAAACTGTAGTTGTTAGGGCTTTATCTTCTACTGGTGTTACTGATAGTTTTGCTGTGTTTGTTTTGTCTGTTAGGGTAACTTTAACTCCAAAAGCATCGTTTGAGAATATATTATTTATAATATTGTCAGATGGATTTGGGTTGTTTTCAGGATTAACTACATTAGAATTGTCGTTACCTGAGTTAGAGTTATCGTCAGGTTTAACTACATTAGAATTGTTGTTACCTAAGTTAGAGTTATCGCTAGGTTTAACTACATTAGAATTGTTGTTACCTGAGTTAGAGTTATCGTCAGGTTTAACTACATTAGAATTATTGTTACCTGAGTTAGAGTTATCACTAGGTGTGACTACAGTAGAATTGTTGTTGCCTGAGTTAGAGTTATCATCAGGTTTAACTACATTAGAATTGTTGTTGCCTGAGTTAGAGTTATCACCAGGTTTAACTGTAGTAGAATTGTTATTACCTGAGTTAGAGTTATCATCAGGTTTAACTACATTAGAATTGTTGTTACCTGAGTTAGAGTTATCATCAGGTTTAACTACATTAGAATTGTTATTACCTGTGTTAGAGTTATTTTCTTTGTCAGTTTTATGTTTAGAATATTGTTCTAAGGCTTTATCTAAGTTTGATTTTTCTTCTTTGATTTTCTCTACAGATTTTTCTTCATCGTATACTTTTTGAGCTTTTTCAGTAGCTTCTTTTAATTTAGTATATTCTTCTTTATTAATCTCAGTTTTATCTTTATCATCGTTAACTAGTATTTTAGCTGTTTCTAGAGGTAAAAGAAGATTTGCTTTTTCAGTAGCAAGTTTTTTAGCTGTTTGATCAGCTTCAGATTCGTTAGGTTTATTTCCTTCGTTGTTGACAGGATTATCGACTTTGTCATTAGGTTTATTTCCTTCGTTGTTAGAGTTTTCGCCATTACCGTTAGAAGAGTTGCCTTCGTTATTAGTAGGTGTATCAACTTTGTCGTTAGGTTTATTTCCTTCGTTGTTGACAGGATTATCGACTTTGTCGTTAGGTTTGTTTTCCTCAGCTGGAGTCGCTTCTTTTAATCCATTAACTGCATCTTCAATCTCTTTTATAAGAGTAGAGCGAGTGTCTTCTAAGTTTCTAGTTTCTTTAGCTTTATTGATGAACTCTGTAGCTTTAGTAATAACTGCAGTTAAATTGCTTTTAGATTCCTCTGAGTATTTATTAGTAGCGATTTTATCTTGTGCAGTTTTTACAGCTTCTTCTAGTTTTGAAGTATCATATCTAAGCATAGTAGAGTATGTTTGAACGTCATTAAATAGCTTCAATATTTCATTAGATTTAGGGTTGTTATGAACTAAATCTTCTAATTTATCTATTTTTCCTTGAAGGTAGTTATCTACAGCGTTGATACTTTCTTTGCTATATTTTTTGCTGTCTTTATCAGAATTAAAGTTAGCTTCAGCTTCTGCATTTGAAGTTCTAAGTTGGATAAGTAGATCATATTGATTTTTTAAATCTGATAATTCTGTGAATGCAGTAGAAATATCTTCTGTGCTAGCAGTGTTATTTTTTAAAACACTTTGTGCAGCATTTATTTTGTTACCGAAGTTTTTAATTACTGCCATGTCTTGACTCACGTTTGCATTTTTAAATACATTATTCCAACTGTCATAATATTTGCTTGTTGTTGCATCAAATAACGCGCTTAATTGTTTTTTATCCGCAGTAATAGCAGCATTTTCTTTAGGATATTTTAATGATAATATAGCTACGTTTTCATGTTTATCTGTACCGAATAGTGTACTACTTGCAAAAGTGTTAAGTTTTATTGTAGCTGGTTTTCCTTCGATAGGTATTCTAATTTTTGAAGGATATTTATAAGAATTAGTTTGATTGTTGTAGGTTACACTTGCTGTATCTTCTTTTAATACTTGAACATCTTTTTCAGTATCGCCATCGAAGTATGTAAGTTTACTCATAACGGCAACATTAGTTGTTCCATTATTCATAGGAATAAGATCTAATTCTAAATAATTTTTCCCGTTTTCAGTTACTAGATATACATTTTTAATTATTCCATTAGCCATAGAAGGGCTAGTTAAATCTTGTTTTAATAATGATCCATCCAATTGAACTTTATTATTAGAATCTGTAGAAGGAGATTCTGTTGGATTAATTGGTTTTTCTTGAGTTGTATCGGCAGAATTATTGAATGTATTTACTGAATTTGTAAGTTTATTTAATTCTGTTAATAATGTTTCTTCACTAGCAGAATCATTTTTTAATAGTTCTTTAGCTTTAGATAATTCATTTGTTAAAGTAACAAAGGCAGATGGATCTTTTTTGCCTTGTTTTATTAATTCAACTTCGGCTATTTTATTTTTTAATTGTTCTTTTGCAGAAATAGTCTCTGTTGTGGCTTGGGAACCGTTTAAGTCAGCAATAGCAAACTTGAATTGTTCTTTGTAGTAATCTGTTAAATCTGTATTAATTTGATCATCTGTATTAGGAGATTCAGGAGTTAGTTTAGCATTAGCGACATAAGATTTTGCTTCATCGATTAATTGTTTAAGTTTAAGTTTAGCTTGAGTAACTTTATTGAAGTTATTATATGCTTCTTCAGCTTTTTTGATTTCTCCTGAAAGTTCTTCTGTATTTATACGAAGATAATCACTTAAATGCTGCACTTCACCTGTTAGTTCATCCAATTTTTCATAAACTATAACGGTACCTTCTTTTTCAAATTCACTCAAGTATGTTTGTTTTTTACCTTCTATATCAATTGGGTCAAGAGCGTTTATTTTACCTTCAACTGCATCTAGTTTTTCTTTAACCAGTGCTTTACTTTCATTCGTATAATGTGTATTATTTTTCCATTCGTTTTCGTAAGAATCTTTTGCTCCTTGTAGCGATTTATGTAGGTTAGCAAGAGAATCTAATTTTGTAGTTTCATCTAGCAGTTTATTTATAATATTGTCAACTTGTTGTTGAGTTAATGAGTCACTTGATAATAGATTTTGCACTTGAAGAATCAATTGGTTAAATGATGTTTTGAATGCTTGTTTTAAATCTTTATAATTATTTTGTACAGCATCACTATTGTAATAATCAATTTTATTTCTTAAAGCAGCTTTTAAAGGAGATTCTTTTTTTGCTTCAACTTTAGAATAGTAATCGATGTACAAATCTGTGGCTCTAGTGAAATTATCAATACCGTCTTTCCCTAATGAATAAGAGTCTTTGAAGTTGAAGTTTCCTAAAAGTGCTATCTCTATATTTTCTTTAGTAGCGTCAACAATCAGTTTTAATTTAGTAGGATAATCACGACCACCAATATTTTTTTTCTCTAAAACAATAGCGTCAGTATCGGGATTACCTAAGCTATTATATTTAAAAGTGTCAGCTAGTGCAAAATCAACTGAGCCTCCCATGATTTTAGGTTCTAATGATAATATCACTTCATTTTTCCCATTTCCTAGTTCATGAACCTCTACATTAGTAATTAATTCAGACAGATCTCTATTATATATAGTTTTTATAGGAGTTTTTGCTCCTCTATCTACGAATTTAGCTGTTACGTTATATGGAGCAACTTGTTTTGTAGTGTTTTTAACAGGGCCAGCTGGGACAGGATCTCCTTTTTGTCCATCTTTTTTAACAAGGTTATTTATAGCATCTGTTAATTGTTTTACACGATCTGATGTATCGTTAATTTGAGGATTATAGCTTTCTGTTTGCTTAATCCAGTCTTTAGCGTGATTTAATGCTTGTTCGAATTTTTCAAGAGTTACAGGCTCGTATTCACTTTTTATTTTTCTATCAGCGATATCAATTATTCTTTTTAGCTCCGCAGTATTGTATTTCAAGTAAGTGAAGTTCGCATTATCAAAATCTTTTATTAATTGAACTAGTTCTTTGATATTTTTATTATTTTTTAATGCAGGAACGCTCTTAATATATTTTTTGTAATTTTCGATACTTTCTTTTGTATATGTTTTTTCGTTATATAATTCGAAGTATTCTAGAAGTTTAGCAACTTTAATATCTAATACTTCTCGTAAGGTTGCAATATCCTCCATTTCGTGAATTGGTGTAGAAATTTCATAAAGTTTATCGTAATTAGCATTTTCAGAACGCTTCAACTCTTGTAATTTTGTTACAGCTTCAGTAATTTTAGCTCTTTGTGAGAAATCTGAAGCGGTGTCTGAAGTGTTCTCTTTTGTTAGCAACCATTCATTAACTTTATTACCACGATCAATCCAGTTTTGAATTTTCTCGTTTAATTTTTCTCTATATTTAGGGATTGCTTCGTTATTTTTTTGTGCAGATGAATAGTTTATATCTAATGCAAATGGTCCAGTTTGTTGTTTATTTCCATTTTTATCTAAATAAGTCATGTTAGATATTACCAATTGCTCAGCTTTTAATTCGCCAGGAACACTAAATGCTATGATACGTTGATCTTCAGCAGAAGGTCCTAATTTAACGTTTGTATCTAAACCAGATACTTTATTAACGACAAAGCTTGTAATTTTGCTTACCTTATCTGGGTTGGCTACAAGATTGATTTCGATATCTTGCCCTTGTTTGTAAATACCAACTAAAGATTCTTTAAATAGATTTTTTATTTCTTCTTTATTGTCAACTACTTTTTTATAGAAATCTTGTTGACCATCGCTAGAAACAGAAACCATTGTAGGTGTTTTAAAATCCGTTGTTGTGTAGAAACCATCGTCGTGTAAATCATGACTAACTTCAAAGTTATAAAGTTGAATATAATAGTTTAGTGTATTAATGGCATTTCTTGCTGTTTTTTCTGTGTAAGAGTTTGCCTCTAGTTTTACTTTTGCAGCAGCAGCTTCACTCCACATGTTATACCAAGGCGTAGTGTCAATAACATCATCAGGGACTTGGTGGTTTTCAAATGTCACATGGTAATAAGGGAAGTTAGAAGTTTTGTGGAAAAATGTAGTTCCTAAATATCTATTTGTGATAGATTGATCGTTAAATATTTTATCGATGACTGCATTTAATTCATTTTTAGTTTGTTGAGTTGCTGCAGTATCTCCGAAATCAGCTTTTGCTATATTGTTATTTGTAGGCCAAGCTTGAGCTGTGATAGAAGATATAGTAAGTGCTAATGCAACACTCATACTTGATTTTAATAATTTATTTGTTTTCATGGAATATTCTCCTTTTATATTTATATAATAATCTTATTTTAAATTAATTTTTTAAGGTTGATTAAAGATGAATTAAATTTTTTGAACTGCTCACATAAACACTATTAAAACAACCTTTAAAAATAATAGACACCTATACTATAACATAAAAACGTTTCAATTGAAATAGATTATCACTATCTTTTATATAAAAAATAAAATAAAATTTCTTGAATTAATAAAAATTATACTTGATAATTTAAAATAATATTTTAAATTTAGTTTTTTTATTATTTGTGAAAATAGTTAAGAGAATATTTGTATAGGCTTGTTTATGGTTTTTTCTTATTTCAAAAATGTATCTAAACTAAAAAAATAATTTTTCTTAGTATATTTTGAATTTTCTTTTTAAAAATTTACTATATTTTTTCTGTGTAGTATAATCTATAAGGGAATATTTTATAAGGAGAGCAAGATGTCAAAATTTTATGCAGTAAAAAATGGTAAAAAGACGGGTATATTTTCTACTTGGGATGAGTGCAAAGAACAGGTTTTTGGATTTAAGGGGGCAATTTATAAGAGTTTTAAAACACTATCAGAAGCCGAAGCTTTCTTAGAAGGTAATAAAGAAAAAATAGCGAATATAGAAGAAGTTAACGGAGTATATGCTTATATCGATGGTAGCTTCGATAGAATAAATGGTATCTATGGTTCTGGTGTAGTCATAGTAGATGGGGATAAAAAATATGAATACAAACATGCTGGAAATCGAGAAGATTATACAAATTTACATAACGTAGCTGGGGAAATAGAGGCAGCTAAATTTGTTATGTGGTATGCTGTAGATAAAAAAATTAGTGAAATTACATTGTTTTATGATTATCAAGGAATAGAAGCGTGGGCAACTGGAGATTGGCAAGCGAACTTACCTTATACACAGGATTATGTAAAATTTTATAATAAGGTAAAAACAGTAGTGAAGGTTAATTTTGTAAAAGTAAAGGCACACACTGGAGTTGAACTTAATGAAGTTGTTGATAAACTTGCGAAGGATGCAATCGAAGAGTTTAAAAATAAAAGTAATTAAGAAATAAGTTCACAAGATAGTTGTTTAAGTATTTAAATGTGTTATAATTATTAAAATGTAATTAGAATTTAAAAGAAGGAGGGTGAAAAATGAATAAAACAATTGATAATAAGCAGATACTAAATAAAATAGCTGATCTTATTTATAGAGATAGAAATCGTATTTTGATTGCTTTGCTAGTTTCTATTGCATCGTATTATTTTACATTATATCCGACTGATAGGTTGAGTTATATTGTCGATGGTATAGCAGGTGGGAGTATTGATTTTAGCGGTGTAATTAATGAGATTATTAAAATTATTTTAGCGGGAATTGCATTGTATATTGTCTACTTCTTTAAAGAATACTATACTTTTATAGGTTATGACAAAGTCATTAAAGATATGACATATGATATTCAACACGATATTTATAGGCACACTCCGATATTTTTTAACAAATTCAGTATAGGTGAAGTAATTAGTAGATCTACGAATGATATTACGAACTACATAGCTCCACTTTTTGGTTATGGCATTTTATTAATTTTTGATGGAATAATTTACAATTTATTTATAAGTATTCTAATATATAATAAGTCTAACATTGTGTATTTATTATTGATTCATATACCTTTGATTCTTCAGACTATTTATTTAGTGAGCAGACGAAAAGTACAAGAAAAATACTATAATAAAATGGCAAAAACTATGGATGAAATTACAGAAGAGACTTTAGAAAATGTTAAGGGTATTCGTGTAATTAGAGCTTATAGCTTGCTAGATAAAGTAAGAAATAGTTTTGTAGGAAAACTTAGAAGCTATGCTAAAAGTAATGAAAAATACATGAAGAGAACACTCGTTTATCAGCCGTTAAATACTATATCTTTAGCGACAAGTTATATTATAGCTGTGGCCGGAGGTTTTTACTTTATTAATTTAGGAATGATGACATTAGGGGAGTTAATATCTGTCTGTGTAGTTATAGGTATGATTCAGTGGCCGTATATTGCTTTATCAGAGCTAGTTGTTATGCTTATAGAAGTTAGACAGGCTACTAAAAGAATATTGGAAATATCTGATAAGAAGGCTGATGTTAATAATGAATTAGCCGAAAGTGATTTTGAATTTAATAGTAGTATTGAATTTAGAGATTTTAATTTTGGTTATGAGGGAAATAATCATGTACTTGAAGATATTAATTTTACAATTAATAAAGGTGAAACTATAGGAGTAGTTGGGAAGACAGGAAGTGGGAAAACAACTTTCATTAAACAGTTTTTACATCTATATCCAATAGAAGAAAATACACTACTTCTTGATGGTAAAGGTATTGAGCGATATTATGACTATTCTGTAAGGGCTAAGATAGGATATGCACCACAAGAATATCAGCTGTTCTCAAAATCTATAAAGGAAAATGTTCTTTTTTATCGATATGATTTAGAAGATAAATTAGATGACGTTCTTGAACAAGCTGATTTTAAAAAGGATATTAGTAGATTTAAAGATGGTATTGATACTCTTGTAGGAGAAAATGGTATATCTCTATCGGGTGGTCAAAAACAACGTCTAGGTATAGCAAGAGCATTGTTATCTAATCCTGAAATCTTAATACTTGATGACAGTTTGAGTGCTGTAGATTCTAATACTGAAAAAACTATTATTGAAAATATTAAGAAAACTCGAGAAGGTAAGACTAATATAATAGTAGCACATAGAATTTCCGCAGTAAGACATGCGAATAAAATAGTTGTATTAGACAATGGGAAGATATTAGATTTTGGAACGCATGATGAACTACTTGAGAAATGTCCTTGGTATAAACAACTAGATGAATATCAAAATAAGGAGGTAGAAGATGATGAAGAATAAAAATCCGTTATTTCAATTCCTTCCTTATATGAGATATGCAAAAAAATCATATGTCCTTG
This sequence comes from uncultured Gemella sp., assembly GCF_963525875.1. Classification (GTDB taxonomy): domain Bacteria; phylum Bacillota; class Bacilli; order Staphylococcales; family Gemellaceae; genus Gemella. The sequence goes on from NZ_CAURMG010000001.1 coordinate 24,664, forward strand.
GTTTTGTATTTTCATTACTAAATGTCGGGTTAGGTGTTGCTGGAGTTTATGTGTTGTCGAAAGTTTTTGATGGTATAACTGGAGATTTAACACGTCAGATAATTTTAAAATCATTGGTAGTAATAGCTGGGTATGGACTTATATTACTATGTTCAGGAATATCTAACTATATTAGAAATGTTTACTTAGTTAAAGGAGCTAATGAGGTTTATGTTAGAATCCAGATGCAGGTATACGATCATATTCAAAGCCTGCCTATTAAGTATTTTGATAATATGCCAGCTGGCTCTGTAGTATCTAGGATAACGAGTGATGTTAACCAAATTAGAACATTTTTCGTTTCGACATTTGTGCAGATATTAATAATCGTGCTAAAGATTATTTTTTCTTATGTTGTGCTATTTTATGTAGATGTACGTTTTGGATTATTTATGCTAGCGTTATTCCCAGTGATGTTTATAGTATTAAAAATTTACAACAAGTTATCTATAGATAGTATTAAGGGATACAGACGTAAATTTTCTCAAAGTAATGGGATTATAAATGAAAATTATCAAAATTTAGAAATCATCAAAGCTTTCAATAAAGAGAAAGAAAGTATTGAAGATTGGAATAAGCATAATGAAGAACGTTATAAATATTGGAAAAAATTAAATTTAGTAGATAGTCTATTACTTCATAATATAACAGGGATATTTAGAATTGTGATTTTCATAGGTATTGTTTATTACTATTCGTATTCACACTTTAATAATGTTTATGGTATTACATTGGGAATGGTATATCTATTTATAAATTATACTACCGATATAATTTATAGAATTGCGGATTTTACGATGGGGATTTCTAATTATATAAGAGCGCAAGGTGCAGCTATAAATATTCAAGAGATACTTAAGTTGGAAGTTGAGAAAGATAACCGTAAAGATATTATTAAAGATGATTTCCGAGGAAATATTAAATTTGAAGATGTCTATTTTTCTTATAAAGATGATTTTTATGTACTTCGTGATTTGAATCTTGAAATTAAAGAAAATCAAACTGTAGCTTTTGTAGGACATACGGGAAGCGGTAAGAGTACTATTATGAACCTAATTGTTAAGTTTTACAGTGCGACTAAAGGTAACATCTTAATTAATGGTAGAAATATAAATGATTATAGTAAGGAATATCTAAGAGAAAAAACAGCGATAGTACTTCAAGACTCATTTTTATTTGAAGGTACTTTACTGGAAAATATTACAACTTCTAACGATGAAAAAATTGCCAAAGAGGCATTGTCTAGAGTTGGGGGTGACTTCATTTTAGGAAGTCGTTCGTTAGCTTCGAAGGTAGAAATAGGTGGAAGTAACTTTTCTACAGGAGAGAAACAACTTATTTGTCTAGCGAGAGCCTTAGCTAAAGATCCTAAGATTCTGATTCTTGATGAATCAACGGCTAATATCGACAGCGAAACAGAACAAAATGTAAGTCGAGCTATAGAAGAATTAAAACAAGGGCGAACGACACTTATAATAGCCCATAGATTATCGACGATAAAAAATGCCGATATGATTTATGTCCTTAGAAAAGGGAAAGTAATTGAAAGTGGAACACACGAAGAGTTGTTGCACCTAGATGGAAGTTATAAGAAAATGTATGAAACTCAAGTAAAAGGATAAAAAATTGGAGTAATTCGAAAAATCAGATTGAATTAAATCTTGATTTCGAATTACTCCTTTTTTTAATAATTATTTTTTGAATACAAATTCGTAAGCTAAGTCAATATCTTTAAATGAAATCATAACTGTTTCATATCCAAGTGGTTTGAAAAGTTCGTTAACAGCATTAGCGACTTTTTCGCATATTTCAACTGGACGGTGAACCCATCCGATTTCTAAGTTTGCCCTACTAATTTCTTCTCCATCAAGAATAGCAACACTTTCAATTAAATCTAATGTGAAAGCTTCACGTGGTCTTTCGATTATTTCTGCAATAGTGTCGAAAAGCTCAGCACTAACTTTTTTTAAATCTTCTTTTTTAAATCCTCTAGCAACTATACGTGGCATAATAGACCTCCATTATTTTGAATTCGTTTTCTTATATTATATCATAATATAGTGTGTTTTTGTTGGAAAATAGATTAAAAGAAATTTTAAAGCAATAAAAAAATAAGATTTAAAGAGAATTTCGATATTAAAATCATTTAATATATAAAATTAAAAATAGATATATTAGTATTAATAATAAATATATGGGATAAACTTATCGAAATAAAATACAATTTAAAAAGTATGTTATCATTTTAATTTAAATTATTATATTTTTATTTTCTAAAGTTATTTAGTGGAAGATTTTAAATAAAAAGCAAAGGAAAAAACTCTCTAATTAGCACTTAGTAAGATTATAATAATTTAAAGCCAAATATTAAATTATATTAAATTTGTATTAAATTTGTATTAAAATTATATTAAAAATATTTACTTAGGATTATAATTCGTGGTATACTTTTGGAGTATTGTTTATGTGTAATAGAGATAATGAATATCTAGAATTTAATAGCTTTTTATTGAGTTTATAGTGATAAGTTAAATAATAAAGAATTTATCTTTAAGGTATAATAAATCTTCAGAGCTTTTTAAGTTTTTATTAGTTATTATCTATATGTAAGAAGAATTAAAGAAATATATTTATAGAAGGAGATCATTTAATTATATGAATATATGAAGTTAGAAAAAAGACAGAAATATGCAATACGTAAACTTAGTGTCGGTGTAGCATCGGTTCTTGCTGCACAGTTTTATGTGGGTACTATGTCAGACGTTCCAGAAGTGCAAGCTGGAGATGTTGTTGGTACTGAGGTAGCAAATAAGGTAGCCGATGTATCAACCGGGAAACCTAAAGATACAAAAGATGAGGTTATAGGTAAAAAACAAGGTAGTACAGTTGAGAATTCGACTAACGTAGAAACAAAATCAAAATCAGAAGAAAATCCAAATTCTGCAAATTTAGGAACGCCAAAAAAATCTGAAGAAAATGCTGATAAGATGACTGCCGATAAAGTAGACGCTAAAGAAAAACAGGCTGAAAAATCTACAGAGAAGAAAGAAAAAGAAGCAGACAAAACTTCGGAAGCAAAAGAAGATAAAAAATCTTTAGAGAAAAAAGAAGTTCAAGAAGCTAAGGATACTTTATCAAATCGACTTTTGGAATCTAAGGCAGTTAGCCAAGAAGCTGAAAAATATTTAGCTGGAAAAGATGTTAGTGCAGAAGTTAGAGCTAAGCTGACAAAAAATTTAGAAAGTTCTAAGCAAGAAGAAAATAAAGCACAACAACTTTTAACAAAAGATAAAGCTACTCTAGAAGAATTAAATAACAGTGTGCGAACTATAGAAGCGGCGCTTGAGATATTATACTTAGAGCTTAGACGAGCAGGACATTCAGGGAAAGTTAGTTATAGGTTGGAGACAACAACAGCTAGTGAAGCGCCGTATATGACCTTAGAACGATACTTTGGGGATGATTCTGATCGCAACATACGCGACTATAAATTGAAAAAAGATGGTTCTACAGTTGAACTAAAGTATAAGGTTGGATTGACGAACATAGGTTGGGATGATATAGAATTAACCCCAGATGCTAGGGTATTAGGATATACATTGGACAAAGAAGCAGGTTATATAACTAAAACAGTCACTCTAAATAATTCAATAGAAAGTAGAAATTATATTATTGGAGTGCAGTCTAAAATAGATCCATATACTAGAGTTGTAGCTAATTTAACGATAGAAGAGCCACCAGTGTTTGAAGTGGTTGAAAATTCTAATTATTATGAATCTACGAACAATTCTTATGGAGACTCGGTTACATATAATAGTGGTACTAATACAGCTTATATGACCTCTACTCCTTTTGGTTATTATCTGAATTCTAGTAAACCTCAGACAATAGCAGATGCTACACCAGAAAGTCCACAATATACATCTAATCTTTGGTTATCATTGCCAGGGAGCAGAAATGAATATAATATTGTCAATAATGTGGCTCCGATAACTATTACTAAATTAGAACAAACAGGTGGTAGTCCAGGTGTTAAAGTAGAGCTTATAAAAGATGGTCCAGCAACAGGGGATAATATATTCATTAATTCTGCAACTTCTAATTCAGATGTCTTGACAGAAAATAATGATATGGTTTCTTCAACAAGCGCTGCTTGGTGGAGTTCAACCAATATATCACCGTATCGATTGAACTTTAAAAGTCTCCCGGATAAAGCAGGAACCTACTTTGTTAATTTTCAAATAACGGATAATATCGGTAGAGTGACTAATTATCATTTAAATTTAGTTACCAAGGAAGTTTCTCAAACTACTCCAAGTAAAAAAAATACTTCTAGTTCAAATTATACTATTACTAACGCCGATGTTATGTTCGATGCGGATAAGCTTTATCGAGTTACTAATCCAATTCCAGTAGCTGTGCCTATCTCTGATAAGGAACAAAAAATCGGAGATTTAGTACTTAATAAATCTAATGCAACGCTAGAAATCAATAGTAAACCTGATGGAGTTGAGATTACAAAAGATACAGAAAATCCTACTAGATTTAAGGTAATAAAACAAAATGGTGAGACTTTGGCTGCGGGTGTCTATACAATTACTGCTACAGCTCGAGATGGGCACTTTGCAGCTAATGTTCCATCTCGTACATATAAGTTCGAAGTGATGGATGGTATAAATAATATTGATCATAAAACATGGACTGAAGGTCAAGAAATTCCAAATATTCCTATCTCAATGACGAATGGCAGTAAGATTACTAAATTAACGATTGAATCAGATGGAGATTATATTCATTTAAGTACTAATGCGGACAATACTGGTTTAGTAGGGTATGCTCTGAAGAAAACTGATGGTCGAAAAGAAGCGGTTGTCACAGCTACATATACCAATACTGAAGGTCAAAGTCGTCAGATTAAGACTAAGTTTACTTATGAGATAAATGCTTCACCAGTAACAGATTTAGATTTATCTATTACAAATGATAAACAGATGGTTGTAGAAGGTACTAAATTTAAAGATATGGTTGTCACAGCTAGTGAGGGAGCAACTGTTACAGTTGATCCTACCAAGTTGCCTGAGGGAATAACTTATGATGAAAGTACTAAGACATTATCAGGGAAAGGACAGTATGAAGGTCGTTATATTATTCCGGTAATGGCTACTAAAGATGATAAGTCGGTTACTAAGTTAGTCGACCTTACAGTAACACCAGGAAACTTTAGTGTTCCAACGGTTGATTACACGTTTACAGCAGGAGAAAAAATACCACCGATTACTCTTAAGATTCCTGCAAATGCAGGTGTAAGTTACACAGGCGGCAGTTTACCAAGAGGTTTAAATTGGTCTGCGGATAATAAAACTATAACTGGAACACCAACTCAAGTAGGAACATTCCAAACATATGCTTATGTTTATAGAACTGATAAATCGGGGAATAATCAGTATGCATATGCTAATGTAAATATCACAGTAAAAAGTGTACCGCTAAACTTTTCTATTCCTGATAATACAAAAACAGTAAAAGCTTTAGATGAACTGTCACCGATTAACCTCCAAGCAGATGGAGCAGTGTTATCGATAACTTCAGGTTCACTACCTCCAGGTGTAAACTATGATGCTACAACTAAAATAGTTTCAGGAACTCCTACAAAAATAGGTACTTATACAGCAACCTTTACAGCAACAAGTCCAACGATTAGTGGAAATTCAACAGCAAGTGCAACGTTAACGATAAATGTAACGTCACGTGATTTAAGTGTAGGTGTTGAGAATAAGGAGCAAGAAAAGATTGTTCTAACTGCTATAGACAATATAGTTTTAACTCCTTCAGATGCTAAAGCAAGATTAGATGTTGATACAAGTCAATTACCGCCAGGAGTTACTTATGATTCAGATACAAGAACTATTTCCGGAACACCATCTAAAGTGGGAGAATACTTAATTTCATATAAAGCGATTTTTCCAGAAATGGCAGAATCACCAGTTGATGGGGGACATATTAAAATTAATGTTCGCCCACTTCCGGTAAGTATCAATGTTACAGATAAAGAACAGACGATTCGTCTTGGTGAAACTATTAAAAATATGGTGATTTCGCACAGTGAACACTCGAACTTAGGAGCTCGTTACTTAAGTGTAGATTTACCAGAAGGAGATATAGATTCTTACCTTGAATCAACTGCAGGATTAAATTATAATTCTGCAACGCATACAATTAGTGGAACTCCAACCAAGCCTGGGCTATACAAAATTCGCTTGAAAGCTTCTATCGATTCACCGAATTTAGGAAAAGGTAGCGCAGAAGAAATTATCACCGTAACAGTAGTAGATGATCCAGTATCATTAGACATCAAAAATGATCGTCAAATGATTGCACTAGGAAAAACAAGACTTCGCCCAATTACGTTTGCAGTACCAGCGGGTGCCACATTAACGTTTGATAAAACAAAACTTCCAGAGGGTGTAACGTATGATGAAGCAAGTAAAACTATTTCAGGAACACCGACAGTAGCTGGAGCATTTGATATACCAGTAACCGTAACAAGTACAGGAGGCAAGTCTCTAACAAAAGACATTACAATTGATGTTGTAGACTTAACGCCGCCAACACCATCGACTCCGACAATTACAGTGGAAGAAAATAATGATGGAACTCATACGATTAAAATTACACAACCGAATGGTCAACCAGTTGAAACAATTATCAAAAATGGTAAAGACGGAGAAACTCCAAAAGTAAAAGTAGCTCGTGATGAAACTACGAAAGAAACGACATTGACGTTCTATAGCGATAAGAATGCAAATAATCAGTTCGATGAAGGGACAGATACAGTTCTAGGAACATCTGTTATTAAAGATGGACAGGATGGAGCCGCTGGAGCTAAGGGTGAAAAAGGTGAAACAGGAGCCGCTGGACCGAAAGGTGACAAAGGTGACCAAGGTCTTCGAGGGGAACGCGGTCAAGATGGAGTAACCGGACCGAAAGGTGACAAGGGTGATGTAGGAAGTGCTGGAAAAGACGGCTTCACACCTGCAGTTAGTGTCGTAACAAATCTAGACGGAAGTCATACAATCTCAATTACTCAACCAGATGGTAAAGAACCAATCACAACAACTGTTAAAAATGGAGAAAATGGAAAAGATGGTCGTGCACCACGTGTTGAACTAAAACCGATTTATTCTGCACAACCTCGAAGTGCAAGAAGAGCAAGAAGTGTGGACTCTACTCCGGCTCCTCAACCGACAGATAAACCAATCGGGGTTCATATTACGGTTTATTATGATAATGATAATAGTTTAACATATACTGCTGGAGATACTGTGATCAGTGAGGAAGATATCTATAATGGAGTAGATGGTCGTGATGGAATTGATGGTAAATCATCTACAATTGAAACAAAAGAAAATCAAGGTGGAACATACACAATTACTATTATAAATCCAGATGGATCAAAACGAGAAATCGTAGTGAAGAACGGAAAAGATGGACGCGATGGTAAAGATGGAAAAGACGGTCGTGATGGAATCGATGGTAAATCAGCTACGATTACTACAAAAGAAAATGCAGATGGAACACTTACTATTGTTATTACAAATTCAGACGGAACTAAGCAAGAGTTCGTAGTGAAGAATGGAAAAGACGGTCGTGATGGTAAAGATGGTAAAGACGGACGCGACGGAAAAGATGGCAACTGTACTTGTGGAGACAAACCAGAACAACCACGTGAAGATAAACAGCAAAGACCAAAAGAGGACAAACCGGTAACATCAGGTGAAGATAAACCACAAGAACCAAAAGGTGATAAACCAGAAACACCGCGTGAAGATAAACCACAAGGACCAAAAGAGGACAAACCGGAACAACCACGTAAAGATAAACCACAAGAGCCAAGAGGTGATAAACCAGAGCAACCACGTGAAGACAAACCTCAAGTTCTAACGAGAAATCCAGAACAATTAGTACCTACTATAGACAGTATTAAAGTGGATGCTCGTAAAGGAATGTTAGCTAAGACAGGTGAAGGGAAGTCTGATACATCAGTCTTCTTAGGAAGCACGGTATTACTTGCGCTTTATCTGCTTAGAAAAAAAGAAAATTAAAATGATATACTTTAGTAGTTAAATTTAATAAAATAAGTTTATCAAAAAGTTAGTATTTAGTGACTAGTTAATCACGCAATTAGTATTAAAAACTCTTTTGCAAAACTAATTATAAAGGGATGTCTCGATTAAATTGATTAGAATGAAATCATAATTTACGAGTCATCCCTTATTTATATTTAGAAGATTTGAAATTTATAGAAATTTATAATCTTGAGCTTTATGAAATTAAATTTCTATTTATAATAAATGAAGATAAATGTAACTATATCTGTAATTTCTTGAAAATATTATGTTTTTTGGATGGTTAGTATAAATTAAAATACATTTTTTTGATTATTTTACTTACAAATATTACCAATTATTAAAATAATGTGGTATGATAGAAAGTAGGAAAAAAATATAAAATTAAATACTAAGGAGGAAATTTTATTAAACTTTTATATAAAAAATACTTTTCATTAATAATGTTAATCTTGGTATGTATTGCCATATTTTTATTTTCTAACCAGGTAGGTTCGGAATCATCTCAGATTTCAAGCAATTTAGTTATAAGAAAATTAGGTCATTTTAGTGAATATTTGACTCTAGGATTTTTTTCGTTTGCTTATTTTTCAAACTTATTATTGAAAAATAATAAATGTAAAAATTTTAAGAGAACTGCACTTGTGAGTTTAATTTTCTCTATTTTCTATGCCGCTAGCGATGAATTTCATCAAACTTTTGTAGATGGTAGAGATGGAAATGTTGTTGATGTTTTGATAGATGGAAGTGGAGCTTTTTTTGGAATATTGCTTTCTGGTATCTTATACTACACATTAATCAAAAAAATCTAAAAAAAATTTTAGTTTTCAGTTGTATTTTAGTTGTATTTTTTTTAGAAAAGTTATAAAATAATAACCTAGGTAAACTAAATTGAAAATATAAGGAGGAGTTATTAATGCTTAAAGCGCTTATTGTAGAAGATGATAAATTATTAGCTGCATCGCTAAAAGCTGCAATTGCAGAGAAATTTGATGCTGATGTTTGCTATAATGGATTAGATGGACAAAGACTTGTTGATGAAAATGTATATGATTTTGTAATAGCTGACAGTATTTTACCAGGAATGGGTGGAATCGATTTATTAGATTATATTCGTGAAGAAAAAGAATATAAAATACCAGTAATTGTGATAACGATAGCTGAATCAACTGAAGAAAAGGCTAGAGTTATGAAACATAGAGTAACAGAATATCTACCACGTGTTGCGGATGCTTCTCTTTTACTGACGACTATGTCTAATTTACTTCAACGTGAAAGTAATTTGAAAGGCGAAAACGAAATTACATATAAAGATTTAGTATTAGATTTAAAAAATGAATTAGTTATTGCTAATGCTGGTACATTAGACACTGTTAAAGGAAAGTATCTTGAACTATTATCATTCTTTGTAATCAATAATAATATAGTATTAGAAAAAGAAGAGATATTTGATCGTGTATGGGGTGTTGATTCTGAAACGACTATTAATGCGATTGAGGTTTATATCTCGGGTCTTAGAAAAGAACTACGAAAAATTGGTTATGATAAGAATTTAAGAACTGTTCGTGGTGTTGGATATACTTTTGAGTAGGTACAAGTATGGAATTTAATTATCCTATAGATTACACTTTATATAATACTGAGGAAATAACTATAATTATTAGATTTTTAGATTTAATTGAGGAATGTTATTTATCAGGAGTTGAATTAATACAATTTAAATCAACATATAAAGAATTTAAAAGTGTAGTCCGAGCTAAATCGGAAGAAAATTCATTATATCGTGAATTTAAAGAAATTACGGGGTATGATGGATATCTAGCGGTAAAAGAAATGAAGAATGAAAAACCAAAAATTAAGCTTTAATGCTTAGTTTTTGGTTTTTTGATTTATATCAATAAATCCATAATGAAATTTTGTGTTTTTTCTTATTATTCTTGTAAAATTATATTTTTCAAATATATCGTCTTTAAAATGAGCTTTTATAATGATTTTTTTTCTTCCTACACGATAAGCTTCTCTAATAAAACCATCGAACGGAAATGAAGCTTCAGCGAGAGTAGTGATTCCATCTAGGTTGTTTGATTCGGCGATATTGTGGGAAAACATAGGATCTATGTATATTACATCGTAAGAATTGTCTGAGCTATTTTCTAAAAAATCTAGGCAATCACAGTTATAAGTTGTAATTTTCCTCATAGCATTGTTGACTTTATCATTTTTAGAGTTATATTCTTTTAGACCGGTATTCGTGATTAAATATATAATCTTATTTTTTTCTATCGATGTTACATTGTGATTGTAGTAACTTAGCAATACACTATCTCCAGCGAGCCCCATTGTACAATCAAGAATATCTTGTTTTTCATCGTTTATTATCTCTAGTAGAGGTTCGTTATCTGAATTTTTTATTTTTAAAGCGGTGGTGTCTAAGTGAAAGAAAAGTTCGGAGTCATTTTCAAAATAACTCAGTTTTTCTTTATAGATAACTAAAACTCCTCTAGCTGTCGATAGTAGTTGCTTAATAGTTTTTTTGTTTCTAGGAATATACTGAAGTGTTAAGTTATCTGCTAGTAGCTTTGCAGCGGAGTCAAGCGCTTTAGTCGTCTTTACGCAAGTTGTTACTATTATATTTTTCATTAGTTACTAGTATTTCCTCCTCGGTTATTATTATGTCTACAGCCTTATCATGACTATCGATTGGAATAGTTTCTTGAAGAAGTTTGTCGTATGATAATCCAATACTAAAGTTATAATTGCTTAAAGAAAAATATTTATCATAATATCCTTTTCCATAGCCAAGACGATAACCATTTCTGTCGAAAACTATAGAAGGAGTAATGACTAAATCGATTTTACCAGTGTAATAGTTTGAGTATTTTGGTTCTAATATGCCAAAATTACCACGTTCTAAGTCATCCCAAGAGGTAATTTGTATTAAATGCATTGTATTGTTCTCAATTTTTGGAACAAACAATTTCTTTTTATTTATCCATTTTTTTATAAGAATTTCTGTTTGTATTTCTGTGTCGAATCCAACAAAAATAAATATCTTTTCCGCTTGTAAGAATGCCTCGTGCTTTTCTAGTGCTTCAAATATCTTTTTACTGGCAGAAATTCTATAGTTTTCTGAAAGTGTGTTCCTCTCAGTAATAAATTTTTTTCTAAGTTCCTTTTTCATAAATTTCACCTCAAGTGTATTATATCATAAATTCAAAAATTGTATATTTATATTAATTTCTAATGTTCGGAAATATTAAAAAAACTAACAGCATTATAAGTTTATGTAAATGAAAAAAAGTACATTATATCTGTAATATGAATTTTGTTGTTATGGCTTTAAAGAAAGTTAATATAAAAACAAATATGGTTTTTAACTATAAAAATTCTTATATATACTTTAATTATATTATATATCTATTTTTAGAATTTTTATAATAATGTATGTACAAGTATAATCAAAATTTTAAGAAAATATAAATTAATGTACAGAAAATGATTGTTGTTATGAAAGGATTTCAAATTTTCATATGCGAATTCGAGGGAGATAAATAAAAAAATCTTAAATAATGATTTGAGTTATCTAATAAATAAAAGTAGTAAAATAAAAAATAATTATTAATTATTTAATGGAAATAATAGTATAAATATGATATAATATAAAAGAAAATTTATAAGAAAGGAATCTTCTACAAATAATGACAAATTCAGAAAAAAATAAAGATATGTTAAGTAACGATGGATTGACTAATAATAGAAAAACATCAGAAGACTATGCTAACTTGTTGGAAAAAATAAGAAAGCAACTTGATATAGAAAATTCTTCTACTTATACACGAAAATCGTATAGTGAACAAGAAAGTAACAAACAAACAGTAGTCATGCCTGTGGTGACTGAAGAAGTAAACGATGAATATGCAGAGACAGTAGTATTAGATAGGAATGAATTGATTCAGGCTGTCGAAAAAGAAACTACTACTGAAGAAGTGAAAAAAGAAGAGAAAGCATCGAAAAAACCAGTTGTATTAGAGGTATTAGGTTTAAAAAAACGTATTGGTTTAAAAATAATAGTTGAGGATATCACTTTTGATATGCGTGAGGGTGAAATTATAGGGTTGCTTGGACCAAATGGAAGTGGTAAAACTACAATAATGAGAATGATGGTCGGATTAACAAAAATATCAAAAGGTGATGTTTATTGTTTTGAAAAACCTCTAGGACTTGGTAAAAATACTATGCTTAAAGAGGTAGGTTCAATGATAGAAACTCCTGAGTTTTATAACTATATGTCAGGATGGTCTAACTTGAAGCAAATAGCCCGTGTTTGTGGTAAAAAGGTTACGAGAGCTCGTATGAAAGAATTAGTAGAATTTGTTGGGCTTAGTAAAGTAATTAAAAAGAAAGTTAAAACTTACTCATTAGGAATGCGTCAACGTTTAGGGTTAGCGCAGGCATTACTTAATGATCCTAAAATTCTAATTCTTGATGAGCCTGTGAATGGATTAGATCCACAAGGAGTTCAGGATTTTAGAAATAAACTTAAAGAAATCGCTGCAACTGGGGTATCTATCTTAATTTCATCTCATTTATTAGATGAAATTGAAAAACTATGTGATAGAGTTATCGTGATAGAAAAAGGTAAAATTATTGCCGACGATAAATTAGAACACTTAATTTCAGAAGAAGTTGTTAAAACATTAATAGCAACTCATGATGTAGAAAAATCTGAAATGTTAGTAAGAGAATTAGGAATAAGATATGAACTAACGAAAGAAGGATTCGTATTTAAAAATCTTAGTCGTGAAGAAAAATCAAGAATCATCTCTTATTTAGTGAATAACAATGTTGAATTAGACACAGTTCGTGAATTACACGCATCATTAGAGGATCGATTCCTACAAATTACAGGAGGGGAGAGAAAATAATGAAATTATTGATAAATGAATTTATAAAAGATTATAAAAAGAAAACAACATGGTTATATTTCTTACTGTCATTTGGTATTATTTTGTTAAATAGTTATTTTACAAAAAAACAATTTGAAGATGGTATTGATGCTGTAAAAATATTAAGTGGAATAACAGTAGTTTCAGCTGCATTAGCTTTAGTATTTTCATTAATAATGTTGGCTAATAATTTATCTCAAGAGTATTCAAAAGGAACTATTAAGTTTTTATATACAAAACCTAAATCACGTTCTGCAATACTAACTGCGAAAATAGTTTTAGCATTTATTAATTACATTGTTTTCTTAGTAGTAGGAACAGTATTTGATTTTGTAACAAAATACTATGTTTTCTTTAATAAAAAACTAGGTTTAAATCATTTAAAAGATACAATAGAAGAAGGATATTTCGGTAGAACAGTAGCTAAACAAATAATAATTATGAATTTAGCAGAACTAGCGGTATTTATTTTCTTCGTAGCTATGGTAGTACTAGTTTGTGTAGTGTTTAAAACACAAATTTTATCACTTGTATTAGTAATGTTATCACTTTTAGGAACAGGATTAATACAGTCTTTAACAGTTTTTGCTGTTTCAAAATATTCATGGGCGAAATATCATATGTTTGATGTACCTTTATTTAGTGATTATTATCGAAATGAAGCAGGGCGTCATGCTGTAAAAGAGATATTTAAATTCGATAATGCAAATGCATTAATTATTATGCTAGTAGCATATAGTTTTGTTTTCTTTACAATTTCTTACATTGTGAATGCAAGACGTGATATTACAATAGATTAAAATTAAAAGTTGTTAGGAGGTAGGTAAAATGAGAAGTTCATTCAAAAAAATTGAGCGAATTAAGGATATTTTAGATTTAAATGGAGATGTATTAACTTTTAAATATTCAGATGAAGAAATACGATTTGATTTGGGAGAAGAGCAATTAAGTAGTATTTTTAGTAGATTTATTAAAAGAAATCTTCCTAAGATTAAAGAAGGATTAGTTGAGGGTAAATTAGTAAAATGTCAAAGTGGACTAGGGATTTCATGTTTATTTATACCGAGTGAAAATGATGAAGAATTCTATTTAATTACTCCATTTTTAGAGTATTTAATACCGACAAAATTATTCCAAGAGTCTTTAATTAAGTATGGAGCTAGTATCAGTGAATTAATTTGTGATGTGTATTTTTCATTACCAATTACACCAAGAAAGAAATTTAACTATTTGATAGAATTATTAGTTGAAGATGAAAATGTAGACTTCTTAGATGCGATTATTTTAGTAGAAGATTCAAGTGTTAAAAATGTAAGAAGAGCAGCTTCAAGAAAGAATTCGTATTTAAATGGTATTTTAGAAAGTGAAGTTAAATTTAAACGTGAAATATTAGAGGCAGTAGTTGATGGGAATATTTCTCGTGTAAATATGCTTTTTGATCTTCGAAAAAGGAATCATGGTGTAGAAGAAGGACATGTTGAACAAGGGATTAATGTACGTCGTAGACGTTCATATAATATGAATGATTTATTACGTTATGCATTAGAACAACATAATGATGATTACTTAGGAATTGAAGAATTATGGGTTAAAATTAAAAATAAACTAGATAACTATGATTTATCTGAAGATGTTATTAGAAGTTATTGCTTGCTTGTAGATAGAAATAAATATAAAGATAAACAAGCGGTAGTTCGTAACTGTATAGCTTATATTAATGATAGAATCTCAGAAAAAATCAGCTTAGATAACGTAAGTGATTATCTTGGAGTGAATAAGAGTTATTTATCTTCAATCTTCAATAAGGATATGGGAATCAGTATTGTAGATTATATTCATGATAAACGTATTTCTAATGCTTGTTACTTACTTGCAAACACTGATTTTTCAATTTCAGAAGTAGCAGATTATATTGGATATTTTGATACAAGTTATTTCATTAGAATATTTAAAACTTTAGTGAAAATGACACCTCTGAAATACAGAGAATCTTTATCTAGAAGATAATAATATAGAAAAAGATTGTTGGCTAATAAGTTAGTCAATAATCTTTTTTGTAGTTATGATCTTAATGACATGTTATATGTGTTTTGTATTTTACTACTTGCATTAGAGTAATTGTGGTATAATATAATCATTCTTAAAATAAGTTAATCATAGGAGATTAAAAATGATTTTTGCATTGGATGTTGGAAATACGAATATAGTACTTGGAGTTTTTGGAAATGATTATAAAATGCTTCATTCATGGAGAATTGCAACTGATAATACTAAAACAGAAGATGAATTATATGTTATTATCCGAAATTTCTTTATAGATAAGGGAATTAAATTTGAAGATTTTGATGGAGTAGTTATATCTAGTGTGGTTCCTAAGATGATGTTTGCTTTAGAATTGTTAAGCAGAAAATATTTTAGAAAAGAACCTATTATAGTATCTGCTGAGATTAATACTGGTATAAAAGTTCCAGAACCTTATAGTAGTAAACTAGGTGCAGATCGTGTTGTCGATATTGTAGGAGCTAAGGTTAGCTCATATTTACCAGCAATTGTTGTGGATTTTGGTACAGCGACAACTTTTGATTGTGTAGATGAAGAATTAAATTATAAAGGTGGGATAATCTGTCCTGGAATGAACATCAGCGCGGAAGCTTTATATTCAAGAGCTGCAAAATTACCAAGGGTTGACTTTGAGGCTGTGAGCACTTCTTTAGGTTTAGATACAACTAGTCAAATGCAAGCAGGATTATTTTATGGTTTTTTAGGACAGTTTGAAAATATTATTAAACATTTGAAGCTAGATTTAGGAAAAGATTATAAAGTTGTTTTAACAGGAGGTTTATCTAAATTCATAGCCAAGTACAGTGATGTAGTGGATATAGTAGATGAAGAACTAACTTTAAAAGGTATCATTGAATTATATAAAATGAATAAAGAAAAATAATTTTTGTTATAGAAACTGAAGATTTACCGTTCTAAACTGAGTGGTAAATCTTTTATATGAAAAGAACAAAGATATTTTAAAAAAGGAGATTAGTTGTCGTGAAAATAACGGTTTTTTGTGGAGCTAATAATGGAAAAAGTGAATCATATATAAAAAATGCAACTGAATTAGGGGAATGGATTGCTGATAATAACTACACCTTAGTTTATGGTGGTGGGAAAATTGGATTAATGGGAGTAATCGCTGATACTGTTCTGGAAAATAAGGGTGAAGTAATAGGAATAATGCCACAATTTCTAGTCGATAGAGAAATAAGTCATACTGGTATCACTGAGTTTATTATTGTTGATGATATGTCTGTAAGGAAGGATAAACTGGTTGATTTAGGTGATGCATTTGTTGCTTTGCCAGGAGGTCCTGGAACATTAGAAGAAATATCACAGGTAATTTCATGGGTTCGAGTAGGAAAAAAAGATGCACCGTGCATAATAATGAATGTTAATGGTTATTATGATTTTCTGGAACAATATTTTGATAAGATGGTTGAAGAAGGCTTTTTAACTAAAAAAGATAGAGAAAGAACCTTGTTTACTGATAGTATAGCTGAAATGCAAGAGTTTATAGTAATCTATATAAATAGAAAAGAGAAGAAGTAGTTATCTTAGTCAGGCTAAACAAAAAGTCCTAAATTTTAAAAAAGTGTATATGAGAACTCGTAGACGCAGTGGTAACTCAATAAAATCTTGTTTCTTCGAAATCACGATTTTTGAGTCACTTCCATAAAAAAATAGACAATAAGAAAAATTAAATGTATAATAGAAAATCGTAAGAAATTTTTTGAAGTATAAGAATTTGAAAGGAATTAATTTTAATGAAAGATTATTTAATTAGAGGATTAGCCTTTAATGATGAAATTAGATTTTTTGTAACAAAAACTACAGATTTAGTAGAAGAAATTAGACAAAGACATGATGCATATCCGACTGCGATAGCTGCAGTGGGTCGAACAGCAACAGTTACTACAATGATGGGTGCCATGCTTAAAAGTGGTGATAAGATTGATGTAGCAGTTAGAGGTGATGGATCTGTAGGGACTATTTACGCATCTTCAAATGAACTTGGAGAAACTACAGCATACGCGAAAAACATGCAAGTGCATATTCCTAGTAATGCACAAGGGAAACTCGATGTAAAAGGAGTAGTAGGTGGCGGTAATATCACTGTAGTACGCGATTTAGGTTTAAACGAAAAATATACTACTACTTCGCCGATAGTATCAGGAGAAATTGCTGAAGATTTTACATATTACTTTGCAGCTAGTGAGCAAGTACCTTCTGCAGTATCTTTAGGAGTATTAGTTGAAACAGATAATTCTGTTATAGCGGCAGGGGGATTCATATTACAAGTACTTCCAAATGCTATGAATGAAACAATTACAAAAATAGAAAAGGCGATTAGTAATATTAAACCTATATCTACACTTATTCATGAAGGGAAAACTCCAGAAGAAATAGCGAATATAATTTTCGGAGGAGAGGAGAACTACCGTATACTTCATAAAAATGATGTTGTGTTTAAATGTACTTGTTCTAAAGAACGCTATGGTGATGCCTTGGTAACTTTAGGTAAAGAAGAGTTAGAAGATATAGCGAAACAAGAAACGACAGAGTTAGTTTGTGCATTTTGTAAAGAAAAATATCATTTTTCTCAAAAGGAAATAACTGAGTTATTAGAAAATTTAAAATAATATTATGAATAAAAGAGGTTAATGAATAACATTTCATTAGCCTCTTGAATTTTTAACGAAAGTTTGGTATCATAAGTAAAATTACTCGAAAGTTTACGCAGGAGGAGTTATGGAATTACTAAGAGAAATGGTTATTACCGATGGTAAAGTTTATGATAATAATGTCCTAAAAGTTGATTCATTTTTAAACCATCAAATCGATGCTGGATTAATGATGAAAATGGCAGAGTCTTTTTATGAGTATTTTAAAAAAGAGAAGATAACTAAGATTCTGACGATTGAGGCGAGTGGTATAGCGCCAGCGATTATGGTTGCTAGTTTATTTAATGTACCAATGGTTTTTGCTAAAAAAAGTAAACCTTCAACATTAAAGAATAATGATGTATATACTGCAGAAGTTCATAGCTACACAAAAAATATAACTAATACTATAGTTGTTTCAGAAAAATTCATTAATAAAGAAGATAAGGTGCTAATTGTGGATGATTTCTTAGCTAATGGTCAAGCTACTTTGGGTCTTATGGAGATTGTTGCTCAAGCAGGAGCAGAAACCGTAGGTGTAGGTATCTTAGTTGAAAAAAGTTTCCAAGATGGTCGTAAACAGTTAGATAAGAGAAATGTTAATGTTTGTTCTTTATGTAGAATTGCTTCTCTTGAGAATAATGAAGTTAAATTTAATATAGCTGATGATGAAAAATAAGAAAGGATATAAATAAAATGTGGGAAAATAAATTTCAAAAAGAAGGTTTAACATTCGATGATGTACTTTTAGTTCCAGCTAAAAGTGATATATTACCTAAAAAGGTTGACTTAAAAGTTAATTTAACGGAGAAAATTAAATTATCAGTACCTGTTATTTCTGCTGCTATGGATACAGTAACAGAACATAAAATGGCGATTGCAATGGCTCGTGAGGGTGGTATTGGTGTTATTCACAAGAACATGAGTATTGAAGAACAAGCTGAACAAGTAAGAAAAGTTAAACGTTCAGAAAGTGGAGTTATTACAGATCCTTTCTATCTTACACCAGATAGCCTAGTTTATGAAGCTGAAAATTTAATGCAACAATACAAAATTTCAGGTGTACCTATTGTAAACAATGAAAAAGACATGAAAGTAGTAGGAATTATTACTAACCGTGATATGAGATTTTTAACAGATTTCGATATTAAGATCAGCGAAGTTATGACTAAAGAGCACCTTATTACTGCTCCAGAGAAAACTACTTTAGAAGAGGCTAGTGAAATTCTACGTGGTCACAAAATTGAGAAGTTAATTTTAACTAATGAAGAAGGTAAATTAACAGGATTAATTACTATTAAAGATATTGAAAAATTAGCTAAATACCCTAACTCAGCAAAAGATGCTAAAGGACGTCTTTTAGTTGCAGCGTCTGTAGGGATTACAAATGATACGGTTGAACGTGTTGATGCTTTGGTATCTGCAGGGGTAGACGCTATCGTAGTAGATACTGCTCACGGACACTCTAAAGGGGTATTAGATGCAGTTAAAACATTAAGAACTAACTATCCAGACTTAGATATTATTGCAGGGAACGTTGCAACAGGAGAAGCTGCTCGTGATTTATTCGAAGCTGGGGCTGATGTTGTTAAAGTTGGTATTGGACCAGGATCAATTTGTACTACACGTGTAGTTGCAGGGGTAGGAGTACCACAAATAACGGCTATCTATGATTGTGCGACAGTAGCTCGTGAATTAGGAAAAACAATTATCGCCGATGGTGGAATTAAATACACAGGTGATGTAGTAAAAGCTATTGCTGCTGGTGGTCATGCAGTAATGTTAGGGTCTATGCTTGCAGGGTGTGAAGAATCACCAGGTGAATTAGAAATCTTCCAAGGTAGAACATTCAAAGCATATCGTGGAATGGGATCAATCTCAGCGATGGAAAAAGGTTCTAAAGATCGTTACTTCCAAGAAGATGGTAAAAAATTAGTACCAGAAGGTATTGAAGGACGTACACCATATAAAGGTGCAGTATCAGAAACAATTTATCAAATTATAGGTGGATTACGTGCTGGTATGGGGTATACTGGTTCTCGCGATTTACGTGCACTTCGTGAAAATTCACAATTTGTTCGTATGACTGGAGCAGGGTTAATTGAATCTCATCCACACGATGTTCAAATTACAAAAGAAAGTCCAAACTACTCTAAATAATATGAATAATAGAAAAGCTAGGATCTTGAAATTCAAGTTCCTAGCTTTGTTTAATTTCCTAGATTTGTTTAGCTAAGTCTATCATTTCTAAAAGACCTTGAGCACAATCGCTACCTTTATTTCCTGCTTTTGATCCAGCTCTTTCGATAGCTTGGTCGATGTCTTCAGTAGTAATAACTCCAAACATAACAGGAATATCACTGTGCAGACTAATGTGACCAACACCTTTTGCAACTTCATTACAAACTAGGTCATAGTGACTAGTACTTCCACGAATAACACTTCCTAATGTAATAACACCATCGTATTTATTTGTAGCTACTAATTTTCTAGTAATAAATGGAATTTCAAATGCCCCTGGTACCCAGTATACATCGATATTTTCTTCTTTTACTTCATTTCTAATAAGTGTGTCTTTAGCTCCACCTAATAATTTAGAAGTAATAAATTCGTTAAAACGAGCTACTACAATCGCCACTTTAATATCTTTTCCTATAAATTTTCCTTCAAATGTTGTCATAATAATATTCTCCTTATACATCTAATAAATGATTAAATTTAATTTTTTTTGTTTGTAAATAGTATTTATTTTCTTTTTGTGGTTTTATGTTTATTGGAACACGGTCTACTACATTTATTCCTAAAGAACTTAGCTGTTCTACTTTATCTGGATTATTCGTAAGAAGTTTTACTGATTTAATACCTAAGTAATCAAGCATGTCTACTGCTATAGTGTAGTCTCTTTCATCGGGAGCAAAACCTAGTTGAACATTAGCTTCGTATGTATCAACTCCTTGTTCTTGCAGTTGATAAGCAAGAAGTTTATTTCTTAATCCTATTCCTCGTCCTTCTTGTCGAAGATAAAGAATTGCCCCACGCCCTAAGTCAGAAATTTTTTGAAGGGCAGTGTGTAGTTGTTCTCCGCAATCACATCGATGAGAAGTGAAGACATCTCCAGTTAGGCACTCTGAATGAACTCGTATTAATAATGGTTCCTCAGAAGTTAAATCACCTTTACTAATAATTAAGTGTTCTTTATTAAATTCGTCTTCGAACAGCTGTAAATCAAAATCCCCAAATTCTGTTGGTAATTTTACTTTTACACTGTCGTTAAATGACAAAAAACGTGTTAGCTCATCTAAATCCACGACTGTTAAATTCCATTTTTTAGCGAATTCATACAAGTCATCTCTTCTAGCCATAGTTCCATCTTCATTCATAATTTCACAGATATATGTTGCTTCAGAACAACCAGCTAGTCTAGCTAAATCTAAACTTGCTTCTGTGTGTCCGCGACGAACTTTAATTCCGCCATCACGACCAATAAGTGGGAACATATGTCCAGGTCTATTAAAATCCTCTGGTTTAGAATTTGGATTTGCTAATTCTTTTATAGTTGTTGCTCTCTCAAAAGCTGATATTCCTGTAGTTGATGTTTTATAGTCAACACTTACAGTAAAAGCTGTCTCGTGAGGGTCTGTGTTTTTATCTAGCATAGAGTGTAAATTCAATCTTTTTGCAATCTCAGTTGAAACTGGTGCACAAATTAATCCACGTGCATGTTTTACCATAAAGTTAACAGTTTCACCAGTAACTAGTTCCGCTATTCCAACTAAATCTCCTTCAGCTTCTCTGTCATCATCATCAATAAGAACGATTAATTTTCCAGCTTTTAAATCTTCTATTGCTTGTTTTACATTATTAATCATTAAACTTTCCTCCAAATAGTTTTAATTGAGCTTTTATGTATTTTGCTAATATATCTGTCTCTATATTTACGCTATCTCCAATTTTTAATTTCTCTAAATTTGTATGCTTGGCTGTATGTGGAATTAGCGATACCGTAAATTTGTTGTTATCACAAGTTACTACTGTTAAACTAATTCCATTAATTGTAATAGACCCTTGGTTAATTATTTCGCCTTGGAATTTACTAGGATATGAAAAAGTAAGTAGGATAGCATTTTCGTCTTTTTGTCTTGCGGCTAATTGTGCTAAACCATCACTGTGTCCAGATACTATATGTCCTTCAAATCTATCAGAGTGGCCCATTGCAGGTTCTAGATTGACAGCATCATTTACTTTTAAATCTTTAAACGTTGTTCTTTTATATGTTTCTGGCATAATATCTACAGTAAATTGAGATGAACTTTTTTGGACGCAAGTTAGGCACACACCGTTCACCGCCATACTATCACCAATCTTATAAGTTTCTAGCAAATTTTTACTTGCTTGAATAGTTAGTTTAATACTATGACTGGATTTAATAATTTTTACTATTTTTCCTTGTTCTTTTATTAATCCTGTAAACATTGAGATACTCTCCTTCCTGAGATTCTTATATCATTACCGAGTTTTGTTACCTTAGTATCGTGAAGTTCTATTTTTTCATTTGTTATCCTACTACTAGTGAATGATGAAGTATTATTCCCTCCTAAAAGAATAGGAGAGATATAAGTTATGACCTCATCCCAACAACCGCTAGCAAGGAATTGATCGTGAATGCAAGGACCTCCTTCAACATAAACTGATTGGATACCAAGTTTCGCTATTTCAGCGACTATTTCATTTATATTAAATTCTTTTGGTGTTATAACAGTTACATGAGAAGGTAGATTTTCTTGACTAATTTTTGAAAAAACTATAACTTCAGATGAACTATCTTTAAATAGATTTAGATTACTTTGTTCAAAGATAGAGCCTTCAGCATCTAATACAATTCTTTTTGGTGAGAAAAGTGATGTATTAGCACCTAGTAATGTTGGATTGTCTATTAATACCGTTTTTGCGCCTACGAGAATTGCTTGATAACTATCTCGTTCATTTCTAACGAAATCGTAGACTTCTTTACCGGTAATTTGAGTCCTTTCATTAGTAAAGGCTAGTTTCCCATCGAGACTAATGGCTTGCTTTAAAACTACATAAGGTCTTTTTTCTGTGTGAAATAGATTATAAGCGTAGTTTAAGTTATAAGCTTCTTTTTCAAGAACACCAGTTATTACTTCTATACCATTGTCTTGAAGATATTTGATACCTTTTCCACTAACGATAGGATTAGGATCTAATTGAGCAACAACTACTTTTGAGATACCCATTTTTAAGATAGCATCTGTGCAAGGGGGTTGCTTACCTTTATGGTTGCATGGTTCAAGAGTAACATATAGTGTTGAATTAAATAATTTTTCAGGAGTTTTGCAAGTGGAAATTGCATTTTTTTCAGCGTGTTCGCATCCAAATCGAAGATGTGAACCTCTTGCGATAATCTCATTATCTTTTACTATAACTGCTCCGACCAAAGGATTAGTATGTGTATATTTAGTGCCGCGTTTGGCCTCTAAAAGAGCAAGATTCATAAAATATTCATGCATAGCATCAACTCCTTTTAAAAGTAAAAAACCCAATTATATTTGAAATTCAAATTTAATCGGGATTGATGGTTAGTTTTATATTCGATAAATAGACCATAATGTATTGTTAAATACAACAGGTTATATAAATACTATTATATGTACTAGTAATTTTTTCTAGTAATACTAATTTCTTCTCCCATCCAGACTTTACTGTCGGTTCTGGAATCTCACCAGATCAGCTTGCGCTCACGGACTTCTAGTTAACTAGTCACCGCCGGTTGGGACTTGCACCCGACCCCGAAGAAATATTTAATTCATGACTTAATAATAACACCAATGAAAGCGATTGTCAATTACAAAATAAAAAACTATCACAAAATATAATCTATATGATGTGATAGTTTTGTTAATATTATTATAAGAATTGTGCTAAACAAACAATAAGGATGATAATTGGAAGTATATATCTTAGTAAGAATAGCCATACTTTGAATAATACTAAGCTAGATTTTTTATTTTCATTAATGTGTAATTGTTCTAGGGCTACTTTTTTATCAAGCACATATCCAGTGAATATTGATAAAGCAAGGCATCCAAGTGGCATTAAAATGTTAGATACTAAGAAATCCATTAAGTCAAAAATTGTTTTTCCGAATATTAATGTATTAGATAGAGATCCATAAGATAGTGCCGATGGAATACCAATAATGAAAGTTAAGATACCAATAATCACACTAAATTTAGTACGGTTAGTATTTCTTTGATCGGTAATATTTCCTACATTAATTTCTAACATAACAACTGATGAAGTTACAGTAGCGAATAGGAATAATATTAAGAATAAGATGTAGAAAATTTTACCGAATGCCATATTGTTGAATAGTTGAGGTAGTACGATGAATAATAAACTTGGACCACCTTCAGACTCCATTCCAAATGAACTCATCGCAGGAAAGATTGCTAATCCAGCCATTACAGAAACTGCAATGTTCATTAATACAACAGAGATACCAGACTGAACTAGGTTAGTTCTTCTGTCAAGGTAAGAAGCATATGTAAGCATAGCTGTAACTCCGATTGACAATGCGAAGAATGATTGTCCTAGTGCGAATAAAATACCAGAACTTGTGATTTTTGTGAAATCAGGTTTTAAGAAGTAAGTAACACCACTCATTGCATTAGGTAAAGTTAATGATCTTGCGATAATTATTAGGAATATAATGAATAATAGTGGCATCATAATTTTTGATGCTTTTTCAATACCTTTTTGAACACCACGAGATACTATATAAATATTTAATAAGATGAAAAGAGCTTGTGCTCCTAATGCGATCCAAGTGTTAGAAATGATGCTAACGAAAAGTGCCGCATGATCAGTAGTAGTGTGTACTCCAAGGGCATCTGTAATCGAAATACCAAGATATACTAAAATCCATCCACCAATAACACTGTAGAATGATAGTAAGATGAATAGGGCGAAACCACCGATATAACCAATAATATTATAATTTTTATTTTTTCCTAATTTACCAAAAGTTTTAATCGCTGATACTCCAGCCCCTCGACCTAATACGAATTCGGCAAGAAGTAGGGGTAGACCGATTAATAATGTAAAGATAAGGAATACTAGTAAGAATCCTCCTCCACCATTTGCTGCTGTCATATATGGAAACTTCCAGACTGCTCCTAAACCAATAGCTGAACCAGCAGAAGCAAGTATGAAACCTATTTTTGAACTCCATTTCGAACTTTCTGACATAAAATTTTCCTCCTAAATGTAATTTATAAATAATTAAAAAGCTATTTAGAAAATACTAAATAGCTTTTTAATTATTTATAATATCATACTCAAAGACCATTTAGTATTTTACCAATGGCCGAAAAACAAACTTAACTAGCCATTGTAGACATCGTTGCACTTATATCTACAATGCTATGAGATATAAGTGCTGCTAAAATGGCACAAAAAAGTATTCTCTTGTACTAGTTAAAATAATATTTTTCATTATTGAGTAGCTCCTTTTATTAATTGTTGATAAAATATTAACATTTATCTGAAAATTTGTCAATCTTTTTTTGAAAATAATTAGTGAAAAAAAATTGAGAATGATATATTTAACTTACATGATTGTTGTAAAATATAAGTTGCAGGTTAATATATAAATATAAAATTAATGAGATTATATAGTTTATGTAATTAATTGATAAATATTATCAAATATGTGATATGTTAAAAATTTAATAAGTTTATAAAACTGTTTATATGAAGTTACAAAAAGCTTATTATAACGGGTAAAATACAACTTACTTAATTTAATATAGGGTATAAATTAAAAAATATTATAAAAAAAATTAAAAAATTTACGTAAACTATTGCATTGATATTTAATATATGATATTATTATACCTATATGAAATTTAATACATAAATTATGTTTTCATAATTAATAGGAGGAAGTTTATGATGAACAAAAACATTAAAAAAGTAGTAGCAGCTACAGTTGTTGCTGGATTAGCAGTAGCACCAGTTGCAGCTCAAACTTACGCGCCAACAGCGCATGCAGCAGAACAAGCTCAATCAAAACACGTTTTAGCTAAATTCGTACAAAATGAGGAAGGTAACTTCGTGCAAGTTACAGCGACTCAAGATGTATTAGCTGCAAAAGTAACGATTTCTGTAGATGGAAAAGGTCAATACACAGTAAGTGTAGGAGATCTTAAAAAAGGTGAAACTAAATTAGTACCTTTCAACGTTGAAGGTGAAGCTGGTAAGGGATTTGCACCAAAAGCATTACCAAAAACTTCAGTAGTAGCTGATCACGTTACAATCTCAAAAACTGTCAACTCTCACTTAGTAAGAGCAACAGTTTCTTACAAATATGAAGATGGTAAAGCAGTGATTAAACCAACTCCAGGAAACGATGGTCACAAAGTAGACCCAGGAACACCAGGAGATCGTCCAGGAATTGGAGATATATTAAAACCAGCTCCAACTCCGGAACCACAACCGGAACCACTTTCGTTCCCAGAACCACAACCGGAACCAAAACGAGTTCCACTACCAAGAATACAGCCAGCTCCAAAACCGGAACCAAAACCGACTCCAGGATCACAACCTGGAAATAACGGGGTATTTAGACTTGATGATACATCTGTAATTGATCCTGGCTCAGTGGGAATAACTTTTAACTAATAAAAAAGTACGTTGAAAAGAATTATGGATTTAAAACTCATAATTCTTTTTAATAATATTTAAGAAACAGACTCTAGAAATCTAGAATCTGTTTTTTTCTTTTTTATTCGTTATCTAATTGCATGTAAACAACTTGAGTAGTTAAGTATTCTTCTAAACCATGTTTACCGTCTGCTCCACCGATACCAGATTTACGACGTCCAGCGTGGAATCCTTGCATTGCTTCGAAGTTTTCACGGTTGATGTATGTTTCACCGAATTTAAGACCGTTAACTGCTTTAAATGCAGTGTTAAGATTAGTAGTATATACTGATGAAGTTAATCCATATTCTGAATCATTAGCGTATTCTAATACTTCTTCTAAAGTTTTGAATGTAGCGATTGGAATTACAGGTCCAAATGTTTCTTCTTTCATGATTCTCATGTCATTAGTTACATCTGTAAGTACAGTTGGTCCAAAGAAGTATCCAACTTGATTTTCATCGCGAGTTCCACCGTAAGATAGAGTCGCTCCTTGTTTTACTGCGTAAGCAACTTTTTCAGAAACAGCGTCTACAGCACGTTTTTCGATAAGTGGACCGTAATCTACACCACCTTCTTTATTTGGATCACCGAATTTAACTTTATCAAGTTCAGCGAATAATAATTTTTCAAACTCATCTTTAACGTCTTCGTGAACATATACTCTTTCTGCACAGTTACATACTTGTCCAGAGTTAATTACACGAGAAGCTACGATTGCTTTTGCAGCAAGATTTAAGTCTGCATCTTTGAATACGATTGCCGGAGCTTTTCCACCAAGTTCTAGAGATACGTTAGTAATATTTTCAGCAGCTGCTTTCATTACTTCTTGTCCAGCAGTTAGGCTTCCTGTTAAACTTACTAAACCAACTTTAGGGTTAGAAGCTAATCTGTTTCCTACAACAGATCCACGTCCGTGAATTATGTTAAGGATACCTTTTGGTAAACCTACTTCAATACAAATCTCAGCGAAAATGTCAGCATTAATTGGTGTTAATTGACTAGGCTTAATAACAATTGAGTTACCAGTTAATAGAGCAGGTGCTGCTTTTCTAGCAATTAAGAAGAATGGGAAGTTCCATG
Source organism: uncultured Gemella sp. (assembly GCF_963525875.1). Lineage (GTDB taxonomy): Bacteria > Bacillota > Bacilli > Staphylococcales > Gemellaceae > Gemella. Next base: position 52,294 of record NZ_CAURMG010000001.1, read on the forward strand.
GTAAGATACCAGTAGTTACTCCGTGAGGGCGTTTGAATAGGAAGATATGCTCGTCTTTTCTATCACTTTGGATAATTTCTCCTTCATATCTTCTAGCCCATTCAGCCATATAATCTAAATAATCAGCAGTAAATAGTACTTCTACTTTTGCTAAATCAAAAGTTTTACCACCTTCGTTAACGATAGTTTGAGTAATTTCAGGTTCACGTTCACGAATACGCTCTGCAATTTTTCTTAGGTATGCGCCTCTTTCAACTGCTGGTAATTTTTCCCAGTCTCGTTGTGCAACTTCTGCGATATCAATTGCACGGTCTACATCTTCTCTAGTTGAAGAAGGCACTTTTGCGATTACTTCTTCAGTTGATGGATTTAGCACGTCAAGATAATCATAATTCGAAATATTTTCAAATTCTCCATTGATAAAATTTTTTAAAACTTTAACTTCACTCATAGTATAAAACTCCTTTTTCTGTTTTTTAAAGTAAACGCTATCATTACTTTTTTATCATTATATATTATCCGGAAGAGTAAATCAAGTGCTTTGTTTGTATTTTTTGATATATATTTGTATATTTAAATATATCACTCTCTATTTTTATTAAAAAAATTATGTATATACAATTTTAATGTGAAGTAGTAATTTTAGAAAATTACCTAAAAATAAATCATTAGAATTATCTGTAATATAGCAAATAAAACGCATATATTATAAAATAATAATAGTTATTTATACGGCGAAAAAAGTTTTTATTTATTACAGATACGTGCTGAATTATTTATTTAATGCATTAAGTAACTAAAGTAAATAATAGTAAAAAATTTTTCTGAGCAAAATTATTTCCATTAGTAATGTATTTAGTGGTATAATTTTAGCATAAGAAATAATTAGGAGGTTCATTAATGAAACAGAACATAGGAGTTATTGGTTTATCAGTAATGGGAAGTAATCTTGCTTTGAATATTGCGGACAACGGATTTAAAGTTGCAGTATTCAATAGAACAACTACAGTAGTTGATAAAATGTTAGAAGAACACCCACATAATAATGTAGTAGGTAGATATTCACTACAAGAACTAATAGACGGTTTAGAAAAGCCTAGGAAAATAGTTTTAATGGTTAAAGCAGGTTTCGCTGTTGACAGTTTAATCGAGCAACTAACACCATTACTTGAAAAAGGTGATATTATTATTGATGGAGGAAACTCATTCTTCAAAGATACTCAAAGAAGATATGATTTATTATTAGAAAAAGGAATTAACTATTTTGGTGTAGGTGTATCTGGAGGCGAGGAAGGAGCTAGATTTGGTCCTGCATTAATGCCTGGAGGAGATGAAAAAGCTTATGAAGAAATTCGTCCGATTTTAGAAGCAATTGCTGCTAAAGTTAACGATGTTCCATGTTGTAGCTATACTTCTACAGGAGGAGCTGGGCACTATGTTAAAATGGTGCACAATGGTATTGAATATGGAGATATGCAATTAATCTCAGAAGCATATAAAGTACTTAAACATCTAGGTGGGTTCTCTAATGAAGAATTACAAGAAACTTTCGAAGAGTGGAATAAAGGTGAATTAGAATCATATCTAATCGAAATTACTGCAAATATCTTCAAAGTTAAAGAAGAAGATGGTAGCTACTTAGTAGATAAAATATTAGACAAATCACAACAAAAAGGTACTGGTAAATGGACTAATGAGCAAGCTATTGACTTAGGAATCGATGTATCTGTTATTACAGCTGCCTTAAATGGAAGATATATGTCAAATCTTAAAGAAGAGCGTGTTCGTGCGGAACAAGAATTCACACGTAAACCATATGCAGTTGTAGAAGATAAAGAAAGACTAAAAACTATTGTAAAAGATGCATTATTTATCTCAAAAATAGTATCTTATGCTCAAGGATTTAAACTACTTCAAGCTGCTGAAAAAGAATATAATTGGACATTTGATTATTCGCAAATTGCTAAAATTTTCCGTGGTGGATGTATTATTCAAGCGAAAATTTTACAAAATATTATAGAAGCGTACCAAAATAATCCGAAATTAGAAAACTTAATTTTTGATCTGTTCTTCAAAGAAATAATCGAAACAAGACAAGATAGCTTACGTGAAGTTGCTGCCTTAGCAATTACTAATAGACTGCCACTTAGTGCTATGACTTCAGCAGTATCGTACTTAGATATTTATACTACTGCTAATAGTGGAGCTAATTTAATTCAAGCACAACGTGACTATTTTGGAGCACACACTTTTGAAAGAACTGATAAAGAAGGAAATTATCACTATGACTGGGTTGGTAACAATGGAAAATAAAACAGCAATAACACTTTTTGGAGGGACAGGAGATCTTACATATAGAAAACTGTTACCTGCATTATATAATCTAAATGTATTAGGGAAATTAGCTGATGATTTTAAGGTTGTCGTGATAGGTCGTAGGGCATATACACAATCAGATTACATAGATATAGCTCGTACATGGGTTAAAGAATATGCACGTACTAAGTTCGACGATGAACAATTTGATGAATATGCTAAAAGAATTATTTATTTCAAAATGGATATGACAAACGAAGATGATTATGAAATGTTACAGGCATTTTATGGTGAGCAAGGTATAGAAAATCATGTATATTATTTTGCCGTAGCGCCATCATTTTTTATAACAATAACAAATGGATTGAAAAAACATTGTGCAGATAATAATGCAAAAGTTATAATTGAAAAGCCGTTTGGAGAAGATTTAGAAAAAGCTGGAATATTAAATGATGAACTTGCAAAATTCTTTAATCAAGATGAAATTTATCATATTGACCATTATTTAGGTAAAGAAATGATTCAAAATATTCTATCATTACGTTTCGAAAATATTATTTTTAAAGGCATTTGGAATAAAGATTTTGTAGAAAATGTTCAAATAACTGCAGCCGAAACGGTTGGTGTTGGAACTAGAGCCAGTTACTATGATAAGAGTGGTGCTTTAAAAGATATGGTTCAAAACCACCTATTACAAGTTCTGTCATTAGTAGCTATGGAAGAACCGAAAGAAGAAGGAAGTCGTGGTATTCACGAGAGTCAATATAATCTTCTTTCTGCAATTAAACCGATTGAGGATGTTCATGATAGTTTAGTGATGGCACAATATGAAGGATATCTTCAAGAGGAGAATATTCCTGCAGATTCTAAAACAGAAACATACGTTGCTCTTAAATTATTTGTAGATAATAAGCGATGGGAAGGTGTGCCATTCTTTATTAGAACTGGTAAAAAATTAGAAAAACGTGAAACTCAAGTAGTTGTTCAGTTCAAATCTGTTGGAAACTCTCCTGGTAATGTATTAATAATAAAAATTCAACCTGAAGAAGGTGTGTATTTCCAATTTAATGCTAAAAAGCCAGGTACAGAACAAGAGTTACAACCAATTTCATTAGACTTCTGTCAAAGTTGTATATTAGAAAATATAATAAATACACCGGAAGCTTATGAAAGATTACTTGATGCTTGCTTTAGAGAAGATAGAGCATTATTCTCACAATGGAATCAAATAGTAGAATCTTGGACATTTATTAATAAGTTAATAGCTAGATATGAAGAGCAAGGTTCTCCATTATACACATATGAACAAGGTTCAAAAGGTCCAAAAGAGGCAGATGAGCTAGTAAATTGGGTTAAATAATTATTAAGATGTATTGTATGACTTAAAGTCATGCGATACATCTTTTTGAATATAAGCATTTTTAACCAGTTAATTAGTTAGGAAAGTTTACGTTAAGCGTTAAGTATAGTATAATGAAAATGTAAGTAAAATTATAAATAATGATTTTCATGAGGAGTTAAAATGAGACTGTTAGATTCAATGTTAGAATACAATGAGTACTTTGTAAAATTTGAAGAGTATGAAAAATATAAAACAGAAGATAAGTATCCTGCTAAGAGGGTAGTGATGTTTACTTGTATGGATACAAGACTGGTTGAGCTTGCAACAAAGTCTTTGAATCTATCTTCGGGTGATGTTAAAGTAGTAAAAAATGCAGGGGCAATTTTGACGCATCCATTTGGATCGATTATGAGAAGTTTGATAATTGCAGTATATATGTTAAAAGCTGATGAAATTATAGTAATGGGGCACCATGATTGTGGAATGCAAAATATTAATACTAACTTAATCATGGAAAAAATGAAAGACAGGGGTATAGGGCAAGAAACTTTAGATATTTTACAATATTCTGGACTTGATTTAAATACATGGTTGCATGGATTTGACGATGTAGAGGAAAGCGTCGGACACGATGTAAACATGATAACTAAGCATCCATTGATTCCAAAAGATGTACCCGTTCATGGATTAGTGATAGATCCAAGTAATGGGAAGGTAGAGTTGGTAGTTAATGGTTACGATAATCTAAGAAAATAGAGAGGAGTTATTTGAATTGAAAAAAATATTGATATTAAATACTGGTGGAACTATCTCTATGAGCGAAGATCAAACAACTGGAAAAGTTTCTCCAACAGATAGTAATCCAATTGGAATAGGTGGAAATTTATTTTCTTATATGGGAGATTTATATGTAGAGGATCTTTACCACCTTGCTTCGCCTCAAATTACTGAAAGGGAAGTGCTGGGAATAAAAAATAGAATTGAAGAAGCGGTAAAAGAAGGATATAACGGAATTGTCATAACACATGGTACGGATACACTTGAAGAAACTGCTTATTATTTAGAATTAACATTAAATATAGATATACCTGTTGTAGTAACAGGAGCTATGCGCTCAAGTAATGAAATAGGGGCTGATGGATTAGCTAATTTGAGGAGTTCTTTAGTGGTTGCAACTAGTGAAGATAGCTGTGACAAAGGAGTACTAGTAGTTATGAATGATGAAGTTCATACAGCTACTTATGTAACAAAAACTCACACGACTAACGTAGCAACATTTCAAACGCCGACATTTGGACCTATTGGATTAGTCTCTAAGAATGAAGTTATTTATTTTCAAAAACTAGTAAGAGAAGAGCATTATAATGTTAATACTGTGGGGAAAAAGGTTTATTTGTTAAAAGCATATGCAGGTATGGGAGACGAACTTATAAATGCAGTGCTTAAATTAGGAGCAGATGGATTAGTTATCGAAGCTTTAGGAGCTGGGAATTTACCCCCAAAAACTGTATCAGCTATTAGAGAATGTATAAAAAATGATATGCCTGTAGTTTTTGTATCGCGTGCATTTAATGGAGTCACTCAAGATGTTTATGATTATGAAGGTGGGGGGAAAAGATTTCAACAAGATGGGGTTATATTCACAACGGGTTTGAGTGGACAAAAGGCTAGAATAAAATTAATGATTTTATTAGAGGCAGCTATCCCTCGTGAGAGATTAAGAGAATTGTTTTAAAACAGTGTTTAATCCTATAAAAGTGTATATAAAGTTGAATATTTTTTCTAATTATGGTAGTATATTAAATGATTTATATTAGAAAAGAGGTGTAAAGTTGGAATTTAAATATCACAAGTCGTATAAAGGATTTTATCTAATTGAGGATAATAAATTTAAGCGTCCTTATCAAAAGCTAGATCAAGGAAAAACATTAAAAAATTTAAATGGAAAACTTGAGTTTGATGAAAATAGAATATTAAAGATTGATTCTAAGGCAGTTGTTTTTGTTGATAAAAATGAAGGTAAATCTTCAAAGGAAAAAACAACAAAAGCGAAAAAAATTCATAGAACTGTTGAAGAAATAGATTTTGAATCATTAGAACTTAAATACAAAATACCGAAGCTTTTATTGAAAAAGTTATATACTATTATTTCGGAAAATTCAATAAATGAAAAACGAGATTTATTATCAGTGTTATCGGTAATTGAAAATATAACAATCTCAGATGGATTATTCTTTTCAAAAGTGAAAAAAATATTTTATTATGGTGAAGATGAACTAAATAATTTACTAGCTAGATACAATTTTGATAATTTAGACGTAGTTAATCTAAAGAAAGACATCGAAGTTAATTATCCTAGTCAATTCATTTCAAATTTACCTATAGATTATAAAGAGTACGAGATGATTTTCGTGTTTTACTTTATTATATTAATCGAATTATTAACTATATTGAAATAATAATTGAACTTTTTGATTAAACAAAACTAAAAAGACTTGATTTTTCTTCAGTCCTTTGTTATAATTTTAATCAGAAAGTTTATTTTTTTAACACCCGATGGTCGTGAATTGACCTAACTGGACGCAAAAAGTCCAACGATAAACTTTTAATATATTTTTAATATATATAGGGGAAACTTAAGATGGATATTTTACATTTGTTACATATGCAAAGTAGACTCGTACCTGAAATGTTTATGAAATTCAGTAATAGATATGAACTTCTGGTAACAATTAAAATTAATCAACCAGTGGGAAGGAAATCATTATTAAATTTTATCAATATGACTGAAAGGCAATTACGAACAGAATGTGAAGTTCTATCCAAGTTAGGATTAATTACAAAAAATTCTACAGGAATGAGTATTACTGAAAAAGGAGAGACTCTTCTTTTAGAAATAAAAGAGTCAGTTATAAATGATTCTTTCGCAAAAGAAAGAAGTTTTATAAAAAATAATTTTTCAATAAAGCAAGTTCATATTGTAGCTGGTGACTTTGTTAATAATGAAGCTACTAGAGAAGAAATGACAAGCCTACTCTTGGATAAGGTTAATGCTAAAATAACTAAGGAATGCGTAATTGGAGTCAGCGGAGGTAGTACAATGTATTACATAGCCGGTAAAGCTAATGAAACATTTGGTTATGGAAAGGATGTTACTATAACACCGATAAGAGGTGGTTTATCTGTCGTTAATACGGAATATCAAGCTAATGATATTGCATCGAAGATGGCTAATAATTCTGGTCACAATTATCAATTATTACATGCACCAGATAATATAGGACAAAAGGCATTAGAGGAACTTATAAAAGAACCAGTTGTGAAAAATGCGCTTGATGTTATAGGAAAAACATCTATAATTATCCATAGTATTGGAAATGCTTTTGAAATGGCTCAAAGAAGAAAATCTTCAAAAGAGATTTTAAAAGTATTAGAAGAAAAAAAAGCTGTTAGTGAATCATTTGGAAGTTATTTTAATGAAAGCGGCAGTGAAATATTTAAAACCTCTACTATAGGTATGAGTTTTAAAGATGTTGATGGCATTGATAATGTCTTTACGATAGTTGGTGGTGAGGAAAAAGCTGATGCAGTATTTAGTTATCTAAATACAAAACCAGCTAATGCAACACTGATTATTGACGAGGCAATTTGCAAAAAAATAATAAAAAAAGTTAATAATAATTTTTAGGAGGACTAAAAAATGTCAGTAAAAGTAGCAATTAACGGATTTGGACGTATCGGACGTCTTGCATTAAGAAGAATCCAAAACGTAGAAGGAATTGAAGTAGTAGCGATTAACGACTTAACACCAGTTAATCAACTAGTTCACTTATTAAAATATGATACAACTCAAGGTCGTTTCAACGGAGAAGTATCTGCTTCAGAAGGAAGCTTAGTAGTAAATGGAAAAGAAATCAAAGCATTTGCTAATGCAAATCCAACTGAACTACCATGGGGAGAATTAGGAATCGATGTAGTATTAGAATGTACTGGATTCTTCACTTCTAAAGAAAAAGCAGAAGCTCACATCCAAGCAGGAGCTAAAAAAGTTGTTATCTCAGCTCCAGGTGGAAACGACGTTAAAACAATTGTATACAATGTAAACCACGAAACTCTAGACGGAACAGAAACAGTTATCTCAGGTGCATCTTGTACAACTAACTGTTTAGCTCCAATGGCTAAAACTTTACACGATAACTTCACAGTTGTTGAAGGATTAATGACTACTATTCACGGATACACTGGAGACCAAAACACACTTGACGCTCCTCACCGTGGTGGAGACTTACGTCGTGCTCGTGCAGCAGCTGAAAATATCGTACCTAACACAACTGGTGCTGCTAAAGCAATTGGATTAGTAATTCCAGAATTAAACGGAAAATTAGATGGAGCTGCACAACGTGTACCAGTACCAACAGGTTCATTAACAGAATTAGTTGCTGTAGTTGAAAAAACTGTTACAGCTGAAGAAGTTAACGCTGCAATGGAAGCTGCTGCAAACGAATCATTCGGTTACAACGTAGATCCAATCGTATCTTCTGATATTATCGGAATTTCTTACGGATCATTATTCGATGCAACTCAAACAAAAGTATTAACAGTTGGAGACAAACAACTAGTTAAAGTTGTATCTTGGTACGATAACGAAATGTCTTACACTTCTCAATTAGTAAGAACATTAAAATACTTTGCAGGATTAATCAAATAATCTAATTAGGTAATAAATAAGAGTAGATAAGATATAAGTTGATTTTGACTTATATCTTGTCTCCTATATTCCAAAAATATTTAAAAGGAGCTTTCCATGAAGAAATCTATCAAAGACTTAGGTAACTTACAAGGGAAAACTGTCTTAATGCGTGTTGACTTCAACGTGCCATTAAAAGATGGTGAAATTACAAATGATAACCGTATTACTGCGGCATTACCAACTATTGAGTATGCACTAAATCAAGGAGCTAAAGTTGTAGCATTTTCACACTTAGGACGTGTTAAAGAAGAAGCTGATAAAGCATCAAAAAGCTTAGCACCTGTAGCCGTAAGATTATCAGAATTATTAGGAAAAGAAGTTAAATTTGTACCTGAAACTCGTGGTGCTGAATTAGAGGCAGCGGTTAAAGGATTAAACGAAGGCGAAATCTTAATGTTCGAAAACACTCGTTTTGAAGATGTAGATGGTAAAAAAGAATCTAAAAATGATCCAGAACTAGCAAAATATTGGGCTTCTCTAGGTGATGTATTTGTAAATGATGCATTCGGTACGGCTCACCGTGCACATGCTTCAAACGTAGGTATTGCATCTAATATTGGAGAAGGAAATTCTGCATCAGGATTCCTAGTTGATAAAGAAATCAAATTTATCGGTGGAGCAGTTGATAATCCAGAAAGACCACTTGTTGCAATCTTAGGTGGAGCAAAAGTTTCTGATAAAATTGCAGTTATTGAAAACTTATTAGATAAAGCTGATAAAGTAATCATCGGTGGAGGTATGGCTTATACTTTCATGAAAGCACAAGGTAAAGAAATCGGAATTTCACTTTGTGAAAATGATAAAATTGATTATGCTCGTGAATTAATGGAAAAAGCTGGAGATAAATTAGTATTACCAATTGATACAGTAGTTGCTAAAGAGTTCTCTAATGATGCACCAAGCCGTGTAGCACAAGGTGATATTCAACCTGATGAAGAAGGATTAGATATTGGACCGAAATCTGTTGAATTATTCAAGAATACTCTTGAAGGAGCAAGAACAGTAATCTGGAATGGTCCTATGGGTGTATTCGAGATGTCTAATTTCGCTAAAGGAACAATTGGTGTATGTGAAGCTATCGCAAACTTAGAAGGAGCTACTACTATAATCGGTGGTGGTGATAGTGCAACAGCAGCAATTTCTTTAGGATATGCAGAAAAATTCTCACACATTTCTACAGGTGGAGGAGCTTCTTTAGAATATCTAGAAGGAAAAGTATTACCTGGAATTGATTCATTATCAAATAAATAATTTTAAAACTCAAGGAGAGTAACATTATGTCAAGATTACCATTTATCGCAGGAAACTGGAAAATGAATAAAAACCCACAAGAAGCTAAAGCATTCGTTGAAGCTCTTGCAGGAAAACTACCATCATCAGATAAAGTTGAAGCTGGTATTGCAGCTCCTGCTGTTGATTTAAGTGTATTACTTAGCGCAGCGGAAGGAACTGGATTAAAAGTTGCAGCTCAAAACTGCTATTTTGAAAATTCAGGAGCGTACACTGGTGAAACTTCACCTAAAGTATTGTCTGAAATGGGTGTAAATTATGTAGTAATCGGTCACTCAGAGCGTCGTGAATATTTCCACGAAACAGATGAAGATATCAACAAAAAAGCAAAAGCAATTTTTGCTAATGGATTACTTCCGATAATCTGTTGTGGAGAAAGTCTTGAAACATATGAAGCAGGTAAGGCTGCAGAATTTGTTGGAGCTCAAGTTAAAGGAGCATTAGCTGATTTAACAGCAGAACAAGTAGCATCATCAGTTATCGCTTATGAGCCAATTTGGGCTATTGGAACTGGTAAATCTGCTACTAAAGAAGATGCACAAAAAATGTGTAAAGCGGTTCGTGACGTAGTTGAAGGATTATACGGAAAAGAAGTATCTGAAAGAGTTCGTATTCAATACGGTGGATCAGTTAAACCTGAAAATGTAAAAGAATATCTATCTTGCCCAGACGTAGATGGAGCATTAGTAGGTGGAGCATCTCTAGAAGCAGAATCATTCTTAGCGCTTCTTGAAGGTGGAAAATTAGCTTAATTTTAGTAAAAAATAAAAAATTGTAGTATAATAAAATTATAAATCAAATAATAAGGAGAAAGTTAATGTTAGCAAAAACATTTGATATTATCGCAGAAGTATATGCAAGAGAAGTTTTAGATTCACGTGGTAACCCAACTGTAGAAGTTGAAGTAACAACTGAATCAGGAGCGTTTGGACGTGCACTAGTACCATCAGGAGCATCAACTGGACAATACGAAGCAGTTGAATTACGTGATGGAGACAAAGGTCGTTACTTAGGTAAAGGTGTAACTAAAGCTGTAACTAACGTTAATGAAGAAATTGCACCATTATTAGAAGGTAAATTCGACGTATTTGATCAAGTAGGAATTGACTACGCTATGATCGAATTAGACGGAACTGAAAATAAAGGACGTCTAGGAGCTAACGCAATCTTAGGTGTATCTTTAGCAGTAGCGCACGCTGCAGCTGATGCATTAGGAGTACCTCTATACAGATACTTAGGAGGAACTAACTCTAAAGAATTACCAACTCCAATGATGAACATCGTAAACGGTGGATCTCACTCAGATGCTCCAATCGCATTCCAAGAGTTCATGATTTTACCAGTAGGAGCACCTACATTCAAAGAAGCTTTACGTTGGGGAGCTGAAGTATTCCACAACTTAGCTAAATTATTACACAACCGTGGATTATCAACAGCGGTTGGTGATGAAGGTGGATTTGCTCCAACATTCGAAGGAACTGAAGATGCAGTTGAAACTATCTTAGCTGCAATCAAAGCTGCTGGATTAGAACCAGGTAAAGATGTATTCTTAGGATTTGACTGTGCATCATCTGAATTCTACGAAAACGGAGTATACAACTACGCTAAATTTGAAGGTGAAGGTGGAGCAGTACGTACTTCAGCAGAGCAAGTTGATTACTTAGAAGAATTAGTAAACAAATACCCAATCATCACTATCGAAGATGGTATGGATGAAAACGACTGGGAAGGATGGAAATTACTTACAGACCGTATCGGTGACCGCGTACAATTAGTAGGAGATGATTTATTCGTTACAAATACTAAAAAATTATCTCAAGGTATCGAACAAGGTGTTGGTAACTCAATCTTAATTAAAGTTAACCAAATCGGTACTTTAACTGAAACTCTAAATGCTATCGAAATGGCTAAACGTGCTCGTTACACAGCGGTAATTTCTCACCGTTCAGGAGAAACTGAAGATTCTACAATCTCAGATATCGCAGTTGCAACTAATGCAGGACAAATTAAAACTGGTTCTCTAAGCCGTACAGACCGTATTGCAAAATACAACCAATTATTACGTATTGAAGATGAATTAGATGCTACAGCAGAATACCCAGGTGTTCGTGCTTTCTACAACATCAAACGTTAATTGATATAAATAATCAATAAAAAAGGTAAAAGTCGTTGACTTTTACCTTTTTTATTATATAAAAAAATTATAATCATAAAGCTTCATATTTGTAAAAATATTTGTTAATATAATTAAAAATATAAAAACATATTATATAATAGAATAGTTAAAAGATAGTATAAGTTTTAAAATAGCGCATTGGAAACTCTTACATTATAGAAAAAGCTAATTTTGTTCGTGAAACTTGTAAATATCTATAGTTCGTATAAATTTAACACAATAAATATATATTAATACATTAAATTTTTCGTGTATATACATTATATTTTTTATTAAATTGGTTCTTTTTAATATGTTCGAAAAATGCTGAAAAATGTTTGTTTTTACGTTATTTGTATAGTAATTACGTCCGGATAGTTTGTTTAATGTTTAATTAAAATAAAAAAATAATAGTAAATTATTAAAGTTACAGCATTAAATAATTTAAAATTAACTCTTTACAAACGGTTTCATATATGTTACTATTTTGGTGACAAGATAAATATATAAATTTGTAGGAGGTTAATATGGCAAGTTTATCATTAAAAAAAATATATAAAAAATATGATAATGGCTTCTGTGCAGTAACAGATTTTAATTTAGAAGTAGCGGATAAGGAATTCGTTGTATTCGTAGGACCATCTGGTTGTGGTAAATCTACTACTCTAAGAATGATTGCAGGTTTAGAAGACATAACGGAAGGAGAATTCTACATTGGTGACAGATTAGTTAACGATGTTGAACCTAAAGATAGAGATATCGCAATGGTATTCCAAAGTTATGCTTTATATCCTCACATGACAGTATTCGATAATATGGCATTCGCTTTAAAATTAAGAAAAGTGCCAAAAGAGGAAATTAAAGCAAAAGTAGAAGAGGCTGCAAAAATCTTAGGATTAGAAGAGCTTCTAGATAGAAAACCAAAAGCACTTTCTGGAGGTCAAAGACAAAGGGTTGCATTAGGACGTGCTATTGTAAGAAGTCCTAAAGTATTCCTTATGGACGAACCGTTATCAAACTTAGATGCAAAACTAAGAAGTAACATGAGGGCGGAAATCATTAAAATTCATAACACTTTAGGTGCAACTACAATTTATGTAACGCATGACCAAACTGAAGCTATGACAATGGCTGATAGAATAGTTGTAATGAAAAAAGGTGTAGTTCAACAAGTAGGAAGTCCTAAAGAAATTTACGATCATCCTCAAAATCTATTTGTAGCAGGATTTATCGGAGCACCAACAATGAACTTCATGAGAGGTAAAGTTGTTGAAGGTAACTTCGTTACAAAAGGAGGAGGAAAAATTGAAATTCCTTTTGGATACTATGAAAAACTTAAAGAACTAGGTTATGAAGGAAAAGAAGTTGTTTTAGGAATAAGACCTGAGAATATCTCTAATGATCCACTAGTATTAGAAACTTATTCTCATGCAAAAATTACTTCTAAAGTAATCGTAGCAGAGTTATTAGGTTCTGAGTATATCGTTCACACTGATTTAAATGGTGAAAGTATCAAAGCGATTGTGCACTCAAGACAGAACATTAAAATGGGTGACGAATTAACATTCGCATTAGATATGAACAGAGCCCACTTCTTCGATGTAGATACAGAACTTAGTATCTTAGAATAAATTAAATAAGACGTCAAAATTTTTAAAAAAATACAAAAATAAGGAGGCTCATATTATGAGAAAAATAAATAAATTGCTTACTGTAGCAACTACTACAGCACTTATTTTAACAGGATGTGTGGGTGGCAAAAAAGAAGAAAAACAAGCTGATCCTAACAAGAAAGTAGAAATTACTTATTGGGATTTCCCACAATTTACAAAAGATAAAGAATTCAAAAAAACTGAGGATTTCGATGCAGCGTTAATCAAAGCTTTCGAAGCGAAAAATCCAAACATTAAAGTAAATTATCAAAAAATTGAATTCACTGATGGACCAGCAAAAGTTGAAACAGCTATTCAATCTAAAACTGCTCCAGACGTAATCTACGATGCTCCAGGACGTGTAATTGCTTGGGCTGCTAAAGATTTATTAGTACCATTAGATGATGTAGATAAATCAAAATTAAATGATGCAGCAGTTAAAGCATCTAGTTACAAAGATAAATTATACCTATATCCACAAGGGGTAGCACCATTCTTAATGGGTGTTAACAAAGATTTAACTGATAAACTAGGTGTATCTGATCTTCTACCTTTAAACAAAGCAGATAGAAGTTGGAATGTTGAAGAATATGAAAAATTCTTAAAAGCAGTTAAACAAAAAGATTCAAGTATAACTCCAGCTTTATTCTACACTAAATCACAAGCAGGAGACCAAGGACCAAGAGCATTTGTTTCAAACTTATACAACTCTTGGATCACAGACGATGCAAACAGTAAATATACAATCAACGACGCTAATGGTGTTAAAGGATTAGAGTGGGTTAAAAAAGCTTACGATGAAGGTTTATTAGGACAAGGGGTTGCTTTAGAAGCTAAAGACGCTCTTGAAGCATTCAAATCAGGACGTGCAGCAACTACAATCTTATTCTCTCCAGGTACAGCAGCATCACATGCTAGTGGATTTAACTACAAATTCTTACCATTCCCTAACAATGGTGGAAAAGCTAAATATGAATATTTAGTAGCAGGACCAGCTATCTTCGATAACGGAGATGCAAATAAAGCGGCAGCAGCTAAAAAATTCGTTGACTTCATGGTTAATGACAAAGATTGGGGTAAACGTACTCTATTAGCATCTGGTAACTTCTCAGCTAAAAAAGGTGAAAAAGGATTATATGAATCAGAAGAGCTTAAATTTGCAGAAGGTCTAACAGATCAATTCGGACCATACTACAACACAATCCCAGGATTCGCTAAAATGAGACCACTATGGTTCAACATGGTTCAAGGTGTGTTAAACGGAAAAACTTCACCTAAAGAAGGATTAGATAAATTTGTTGAAGATGCAAATAAAACAATAAAAGAAGCATTGTAATTTGACGTATGAAGGGGATAGAGTTGCTTCTATCCCTTTTTAAGATAAAATATAAACTTTTTAGGAGGAGTTATGAAAACTACTAAGAAAAGAAAAAAAATAGACTTTAGTGCATATTTGTTTATTCTGCCAGTAAGTATATTTTTTATAACATTCGTTTTGGTCCCAATGTTACGTGGACTTCAGTTATCATTATATAGTTTTGCTAAGAAAAATCCAGTATTTGTTGGATTAAAACACTATTCTGATTTAATGTTCAGTGGAAATGGAGCAACAATCCACGAACCATTTATGAAATCTCTTGTTAATACAGTTATTGTAACTGTTGTTGCAGTACCTATAGTTGTATTAGTATCAATATTCGTTGCAGTAACAATCTATAATAAGAGTGCGGTTGTAAGATCATTCTTCCGTGGAGTATTCTACATTCCAGCAATTTCTTCTGTAGTATCTGTTACAGTAGTTTGGGCGTGGATCTACCACCCAGAATACGGAATTTTAAACTATGTATTTAAGTCAATGCACTTAATTAGTGAAAATGTTGACTGGTTAGGTAATCCGAAAACGGCATTGTATGCAATTATTACGATTCTGATTACTACTTCATTAGGTCAACCGATAATTCTTTATGTTGCTGCTTTAGGTAACGTTCCAAAAGAATTATTAGAAGCTTCAGAAATTGATGGAGCAACAAAATGGCAAGTATTTACTAAAATTACTTGGCCGCTGATTAAACCAACAACATTATATATCGTTGTTGTAACAACAATTAACTCGTTCCAAATTTTCGCTCTAATCCAGTTATTAACTGCTGGGGGACCAAACTATGGAACAAGTACAATTATGTATCTAGTTTATGAAGCAGCAATTAAAAACGGAAATCATGGTGTAGCTAGTGCGATGGGTATTATCCTTGCTGTAATTATTGGAATAATTTCAATCTTACAATTCAAGTTCCTATCTAGCGATAATGATTAGGAGGATTTAGAATGAAAAATATAAGTATTTTTAAAATAGTATCAATGATAATATTACTTGGGTTAACTATATTCTTTATTTTCCCATTTTATTGGATTGCATCAGGATCATTTAAACTACAAGATGTAGCAATAACAATACCGCCAGAATGGTGGCCATCAACTCCAACTTTGGAAAACTATGAGAAGTTATTCACATCTAACACTTTAAGATGGTTCTTTAACTCAGTATTTATCTCAGTAATGACAACATTCTTAGTTTGTGCAACATCAGCATTAGCAGGATATGCATTAGCTAAGAAAAACTTCCCAGGTGTTAAAGTAATTTTCATGGTGTTTGTTGCAGCGATGGCATTACCAAAACAAGTAATTTTAATACCATTATTAAACTTAATAACTGAATTTAACTTAATGAATACATACTATGCGTTAATTCTACCTGCTGTAGGTTGGCCATTTGGGGTATTCTTAATGAGACAATTCTCTCAAGCAATTCCAGGTGAATTACTTGAGTCAGCAAGAATTGATGGTTGTGGTGAAATTAGAACATTCATGAATATCGCGTTACCAATCATTAAACCTGGTATCGGGGCTTTAGCGATCTTTACATTCATCGCTAGCTGGAACGACTACTTCTCACAATTAATCTTCTCTAACACACCAGATATGTCTACATTACCTTTAGGATTAGCTGCATTAGCACAAGGACAAGAGTTCTCTAATGACTATGGACTACTGATGGCAGGGGCATCATTAGCGTCACTACCAATGATTATCGTGTTCATTTGTTTCCAAAATTACTTTACTCAAGGTGTTACTTTAGGAGCCGTGAAAGGATAAGCTTATGGACAAACAACAATTATTAGAGTATCTAAAAGGAGAAATGATAGTTTCTTGTCAAGCATTACCAGGAGAAGCCTTATATAAAGAAGAAGGTGGAGTAATGTGCTTAATGGCACAAGCTGTTAAAAATGCAGGTGTAAAAGCTATTAGAGCTCAAGGTGTTTTAGATATTAAACAAATTAAAGAGCAAACTGATTTGCCTGTGATTGGTATAATAAAAAAATCATATGATGGGTATGCTTCATACATAACAGCTACAATGGATGAAGTAGATAAATTAGTTGAAGTTAATTCTGATATAATCGCTTTGGATTGTACGAATAGAGAACGTGGAGATGGTAAAACTCCTAGCGAATTCGTAAAAGAAATTAAAGAGAAATATCCGAATATCTTACTTATGGCAGATATTTCTACTCTAGAAGAAGCGATAGAAGCAGAAAAAGCAGGAGTTGATTTTGTTGGAACAACAATGAATGGATATACTCCATACACTGAAGATTCAAAAGAATTTAATCCTGGACTAGTTAAAGAAATCGTAGAAAATGTAAAGATTCCGGTTATCGCAGAAGGTAAAATACATACACCGCAACAAGCTAAACAAGCTTTTGAAGCAGGAGCACATTGTATAGTTGTCGGTGGAGCGATAACTAGACCGCAAGAAATTGCAACAAGATTTTTAAGTGAGTTGAGATAATGAGTATAATAGTTTTATTGGCATATTGGTATACCTATAGTAAATGGTATATATTAGGATCGTGGTTTATTACGCATATTTTGAATATAGCATTTAAAAAATTATGGCTTTCACCATTATTAATAAATGCACTTGCATTAATAGTATTGTTCATAGGGATATACTATAAATTAATAGAAGGTCAAGAAGTGGGAGCATCAGTGCTAAATGTATATATGCCGATAGTCTTTTCAAGCATTATCATGAATCTACTGATTTTTACGATTAGAAAAATTAAATTGAAATTAAAAAATTAAAATAAAGCTATTAATTAGTTTAAAGTTGTAAAATATTCTCACAACTAGGAGCTAGTTAATAGCTTTATTAATTATGTGTAATGAGACAGAAAATTAAGGTTACAAATCTAAATAAAAATGAAAATCAATGAAAATGTAAAAATTTTTAATCATGATGTAATTATTTATAAATTTATATTTGTATTTTTATATATTTACGATATTAGTACTTTAATATATTGTATAAAATTATACAGTTTTACAAATCTTATTAAATAAGGATTCTATGGATGATTTTTTTAAAAATAGTGTTTATAACTGTAAATATTCTATACATGTAAATAAATAATGAGTTAATTTTTATTGTGTTTTTTAATGAAAATAAGTATTAAATCAATATTTACTACTAAAATATTTTGTTGATTTGAAGCTATTTCTGTTATATAATGTAATTAAAGTATTAATTATCTATTATTACTTTGTCTTTTAATAACAGGTTTCTTGTAGATGTATACAACATATTTAGTTATCTTAAGCAAATAAATTTTTTATTGTAAGGTGTAAAAAAATGGAATTAAGAAGAAAGACCTTAAAATTAATGGGTTCTCATATAGATATTCTTATTTTCGATAGCATTGATGCTGAAAGTATCCTCGATGATGCTGTAGAAATGTTAAAGATGTATGAGCATAGATTTAGCGCGAACGATGACAGTTCTGAACTTATGGAAGTTAACCATAACGCTGGGATTAAAGCTGTAGAAGTTCATCCAGATTTATTTGATTTGATAAAGATAGGAAAGTTTCATAGTTGTGCACCAAATAGTTTTTTAAATATAGCTATTGGACCAATTGTACAAACGTGGAGAATAGGCTTTAATGATGTTAAAGTTCCAACAAAACAAGAGATTGATGACTTATTAGAAATAACTGATCCGAATCAAATACTATTAGATGAAGAAAAGCAATCTGTCTTTCTTGCGAAAAAAGGTATGGCTATTAATTTAGGTGCCCTAGCAAAAGGATACATTGCTGATCTTATGATTGAGTATATGAAAAAAAGAGGGATTGATTCAGGGCTTATTAACCTAGGTGGCAATGTATTAACTTTCGGTGATGCAAAACATAACCTAGATTTAATGTGGCGTATAGGTATACAAAATCCTGTAGAATCTCGAGGAAATCATTTATTCACTATAGGTATAAAAAATCAATCTGTAGTTACTTCTGGTATATATGAAAGAAAACATACAGAAAATGGAAAAACATATCATCATATATTAAATCCGGAAACTGGTTATCCTGTCGAAACCAATGTAGCGGGGTTATCCATTATTTCAACGGCCTCAGTGGATGGAGAAATTTGGACAACAAGGCTATTTGGTAAGAGAGTTGAAGATATTTTGGAAGAAGTAAATAGCTTACCAGATATAGAAGCTGTCGTAGTAACAACCGAAGGTAAAGTTTATTATACAAGCGGAGTGCTAGATAGAATAATATGTTAGATAAAACTATCTTGAAGAATACTGAAAATACTTTTAATTTAAGGAGGCTATATTAAAGTGGCTGAAGCAAAAAACAAAAAAAATGTTAAAAAAACAAGACAAGAAAATCTAAATACAAATAAAGTAGATAGTACAAAAAAAGAGAGAGGAAACAAAAACATGGTAAAATTAATTGGTCTAGTTGGTACAAACTCTAAAAAATCTACAAACCGCCAACTTTTACAATATATTCAAAAACATTTTGCAGGTAAAGCTGACATCGAACTAGTTGAAATTAAAGATCTTCCTTTATTCAACAAACCAGCTAATAAAGAATTACCTGAAGGAGTTAAAGAAATTGCAGCTAAAATTGAAGCAGCTGACGGAGTTATCATCAGTTCACCTGAGTATGACCACGCAGTACCTGCATCATTAATGAGTGCAATCGCTTGGTTATCTTATGGAATTCACCCATTACTTGATAAACCAGTAATGTTAACAGGAGCTTCATACGGAACTCTTGGATCATCTCGTGCACAAGCTCACCTTCGTCAAATTATGGATTCACCAGAAGTAAAAGCTCGTGTAATGCCAAGTTCTGAGTTCTTATTAGGACATTCATTACAAGCTTTTGACGAAGCTGGAGATATTTCTAACCCAGAAACAATTGCTAAATTAGATAGTTTATTTGCTGATTTCTTATTATTCATCAAAATTACTGAGAAATTAATTAATGCTCATAAATTAGCTGAAAAAGAAATAGAAAACTTCTCTTGGGAAGATTTAAAATAGGATAGGAGTGTAGACACATGAAATTAGTAGGAATCGTAGGTTCAAACGCGGAAATTTCTTATAACCGCAAATTAATGGAATTTATAGCAAAAGAATATAAAGACTTATTCACTTTAGAATTATTAGACATTACTAACTTACCAATGTTTAACCAAGATGAAGATCATTCAAGAGAAAACAAAGATTTATTAGTAATGAACCGTAAAATTTTACAAGCTGATGGTGTTATTATCGCTACACCTGAGCACAACCACACAATTACAGCATCTCTTAAGAGTGCATTAGAGTGGTTATCATTCGAATTACACCCACTTGAAAACAAACCAGTAATGGTTCTTGGTGCTTCATACTATGATCAAGGATCATCACGTGCACAATTACACTTACGTCAAATCTTAGACGCACCAGGTGTAAATGCGATTGTATTCCCAGGTCACGAGTTCCTTTTAGGAAAAGCTAAAGAAGCTTTCGATGCTGAAGGTAATTTAGTAGATGATCGTACAGTTGGATACTTACGTATGTGCTTAACTAAATTCGTTAAATTTGCTAATGTAGCTCAATCATTAGCAGAAAGAAAACCAACACCACCAGAAGATCTAACAGCTAGTGGTGTAATCGATACAACAATCCAAGGTGTTGATGGAAATGCTGACGATTGGTATGAAAAAGCAGCTGAGAAAGTTAATGCTGTATCTGGAGATACATATGTTAAACTTGAGCGTGGTATCTTAACAGTAGATCAACTTAACTATTTCTTAAATTCTATGCCGATGGAATTAACTTATGCTGATAGCAACAACCAATTCTTATACTACAACTACCACAAAGAAGATTACGAAATGCTTGCAAAACGTCGTCCAGTACAAGTTGGATGTTCACTATCTGCAGTTCACCCAGAAAGAGTTCATAAGAGTGTTAACTGGTTAGTAGGTTTACTACGTTCAGGACAAATCGATGTATTCCGTACACACGTACCAACTCATGGACCAGACAAATACGTAGTACACAACTACCAAGCAATGTACGATAAAAATGGTAAATATGCTGGTATCAACGAGTATATCTTAGACTTTAAACCAATCGTTGACTGGTACCTAAAACAAACTGGTCAATCATTAGTTAAAAATGGAGTTCCAGTAGGTCACGGATATGCAGCAGCACCTGCACCAGCAGCAGCTGACGCAACAAGTGGAGCTTCAGATGCTGGACACGGAGCAGCACCTGCACCAGCAGCAGCGGCACCAGCAGCTGATGCAACAAGCGGAGCAACTGCTTAATAGAATATTAAATAAAAAAGTAGATTTCATGTGAAATCTACTTTTTTTCTACTTTTATAATAATTCTAGGATGAAAATGGCATTGGAAACAAAAAAAGAAAGCCCTGTTACTGATGTAATAGGGCTTTTAAGCTTCTTCTTATTAACGTACTTCTTTAATACGAGCAGCTTTACCACGTAGGTTACGTAGGTAGTATAATTTAGCACGTCTAACTTTACCTTTACGTACAACTTCAATTTTTTCAACTTTTGGAGTGTGAACAGGGAATGTTCTTTCAACACCAACACCGTTTGAAATTTTACGTACAGTATAAGTAGCAGAGATTCCTCCACCACGACGTTTAATAACTACTCCTTCGAATTGTTGGATACGCTCACGTCCACCTTCAACGATACGAACGTGTACTCTTACTGTATCCCCAGCTTTAAATTCAGGAATGTCTGATCTTAATTGCGATTTAGTGATTGCTTCAATGATTTTGCTCATTATTCTTTCTCCTTTTTTTACAAAATGTTCATTATTAATGCTTGATTAACAGAGGAACATCGTAATTTAATGTTTTCACATCTTTTTGATTATAACATTATTTTTAATAAATATCAATAGATTTCTTAATAATTTTTGTTAGAAAAGAGCTTTTTCCCAAACTTCTTCTTTGAAACCTATTAAAAGAATATCATTTTTAAAATCAAATGCTAGTGGACGTTTAATCAACATTCCATTTTCGTGAAGAAGTTTTAATGCTTCTTCCAACGTTAGTGTAGCAAGTTTATCTTTTAAACCAAGTTCTTTATATACTAGACCACTTGTGTTGAATAATTTTTTTAAAGGCAACTCGAACTTTTCAATAATATGTTGTAATTCTTCGATTGAGGGTGTTTTTTCTTTAACATTGAAGTATGTAGCTTCTATTTTATTTTCAGTTAGTAGCTTTTTTGCTTTTCTGCATGTTGAACATGTCGGGTATTCGTATATTGTTAACATAGAATTTCCTCTCTAATATGTATTAAAATTTTAGTTGAATTTACTAATCTACGATATTATAATATTAATTATTTCTACTGTAAAGTGATTTGTTTTGGTTTTTTATTATTTAAGAAATCGTTTATATTAAATGATAAACTAATATATGCTATAATTAAAGAAGAGGATAAAGGAGAAATATTATGCAGAGAATAATTGTTAAAAATGTTTCTAAAGTATATGGTGAAAATAGTAGTAAAGTTATAGCAAATGATAATATTAATTTTGAAATTAGTGAGGGTGAATTTGTTGTAATCTTAGGACCAAGTGGCGCTGGTAAAAGTACACTGCTTAATATAATAGGTGGAATGGATAATGCTAGTGAGGGTTCTATTAATGTCTTTGGAAAAGAAATTGTAGGTTTAAATGAAGACCAACTTACTAAATATAGAAGAGAAGATATAGGATTTGTATTTCAATTCTATAATTTGATTCCAAATTTAACAGTTTTAGAGAATGTTGAATTAGCGGGACAAATTGTTAGACAACCAAAAAAAGCATCTGAGATTTTAAAGTTGGTTGGATTGGAAAATAGGATGAATAATTTCCCCTCACAAATATCAGGGGGAGAACAACAACGTGTTGCTATAGCAAGGGCAATTGCTAAAAATCCTAAACTATTACTTTGTGATGAACCAACTGGTGCTTTAGATTATAGGACAGGTAAAAATATATTAAATACGTTGAAGAGATATAGTGTTGATGAAAAGAAAACTGTAATTATTATTACTCATAATAGTTCAATAGCCGAAGCTGCTGATAAGGTAATTGAAATTTATGATGCTAAGGTGAAAAAAGTAATACAAAATTCTAATCCAAAAAGTATTGATGAGATAGAGTGGTAGAATTTATGAATGCAATTAATAAAGATATACTAAGGGAAATTTTAAAAACAAAATCAAAATTTATATCAATACTAATAATAATGTTTCTAGGAGTTTTTATTTTTGTGGGGTTAAAAGAGACATCTCCTGCTATGGTAAATACTTATAATAATCATTTGGAACGGCATAAGATGTATGATCTAAGGATAAGTCATAATTTAGGTGTTAATCAAGATGATATGAAGATTATTAATAGTCTAGATAATATAGATATCAGTGAAAGTTATTTTACAAAAAAACTACAAATAGCTAATAGCAATGAATTTGTGAATGTTGAATCTTTACCTGAAAAATTAGCTATACCTAAAGTTATTGAGGGTACTTTACCTAAAAGTGAGGAAGAAGTAGCTTTAGTAGAGTCGCTTAAAGACAGATATAAAATAGGAGATGAAATCACCTTTGTCTTAGATAAAAATGATAGTAATACTTTAAAATACACTAAATTTAAAATAGTTGGTTATGTTCAAGGGGCAGATCATATAGAAGTATCTAACAATAATCCTGCGAATAAAGATTATTTCGGTTATGTGAATAGAGAAGTTTTTAAATTTGATAATGTCAGCGGTGTAAATATAAAATTAAAAAATATTAACTATAAGTATAGTGATAAAGAATATATAACGGAAATCAATAAAACAAGGGATGCTCTAATTGATAAATTAAAAATTCAGCGAGAAGTTGACGCCAAAAAATATTTAGAAAGAAATTATAGTAAACTGAATGAAAATGAGAAGATTATTAATGATGCACAATCTAAGTTAAATGATGTTAAATCGCAAATTGAGTTATTAAAAAATGTAGATATTAGAAGTTATAATGAGCAAATAGAGAAACTAAATAAAGCGCAAAAAGAGATTGATGATAATAAAAAACAATTGAATGTTGGTAAAGCGAGTCTAAATGAAGAAAGTTATCCAAGATTTTCTGTGGAAAATATTAGAGGTCTAAAAAATTATGCTCAATTCATAGATTCAGCTGGTAGTTTAACTTTTGTAGCAAATGTTTTTTCAATATTTTTATTTGTTGTTTCAATTTTAGTTTCGTTGACAACTTTGACTAGAATGATTGACGAAAATAGAATAAATATAGGAACACTTAAATCACTAGGTTATAGTAATTATCAAATTTCAAAAAAATACTATGTCTATGGTATATTTTCAACTTTAATAGGTACAATATTAGGGGTAATTGGAGCGTATTTAGTTATTGTGCCTATAGTATATAATTCTTATGCAAGATTTTTTACATTTAATTTACCAGAGATTGTGTATACACCGGGTATAATTGTTGCGGCATTTATTATTTCATTAGGATGTATTAGTCTAGCAATCTATATACCGTTAAGAAAAAACTTAAAAGAAAAAAGTGCGTACTTATTGAGACCTAAAGCACCTAAGAGTGGTAGTAGAATTTTTTTAGAAAGGATACCATTCATTTGGTCGCGTCTTAGTTTTTTAAGAAAAGTAACGTTTAGAAATATCTTCCGATATAAAATTAGAATGTTAATGACAATCTTTGGAGTTGTGGGATGTTTAGCTCTTATGTTTATAGGATTTGGTATTCGTTATGGGGTTATAGATATTTCTAATGAGCAATTCAAGGTGATTAATAAAGTTGATATAGCAGCTACTTATAATCCTTATATTGATGACGAGAGTATAGAAAAGTTGCAAAATGAGTTGAAAAATAATAATAGTGTTAATAATAGTACTAAGGTTAATATGCAACTTGCAACTTTTGAGAGTAATAATGAAATTTTAGACTCTGCACAATTGATAACAGTGGATAAAGAGGATTATAAAAACTATATTAAGCTAAAAGATAGCAATGCAGAAGATATTAATATCGCTTCGAATTCTGCTGTAGTTAGTGAGAAACTTGCCTATCTTCATAAGTTAAAAATAGGGGATAATTTTAATGTAATTGTAAACAATAAAGAATACACACTTATCGTCGGTGAAATTAATAAAAATTACTTTGGGCATACTATATATATTAATAAAGAGTATTATGAATTAGTATTTAAAAAGAAATATAAGGATAATACATTCTTAATCCAAACTACAGGTGGTAAGAAAACTGTAGAAAGTGTAGTAAGTAACTTAAATGATAATAGTGATATAGTGAACATAAGTGATAATTCAAAAATACAAGAAATCCTTGATAATTTTATTAAAGGAATAGATATAATAGTGGCAGTTATGGTGATTTGTTCAGTTACATTAGCACTCGTAGTATTGTATAATTTAATAAATGTTAATGTATCTGAGCGTATTAGAGAATTATCAACGATAAAAGTACTCGGATTTTATCCAAGTGAAGTAACTATTTATGTGTTTAGAGAGATTTTTTATTTGACTGGAGTAGGTATTGTTATAGGTAGTTACTTAGGTTATAAAATGTATTTAAAAATAATATTAGAACTTGCAGGAAGAGATATGATGTTTAGTAGTAGTGTCCCATTAGTGGTATATTTATTGGCATCTGGAATAACAGTTTTGATTACTATAGTTGTAATGATAGTAATGCATAAAAAATTAAAAAAAGTAAACATGGTAGAAGCTCTTAAAGCGATAGAGTAGAACAGGAGAAAAAAATGACAATTATAATAAATGAAAAAGCAAAAAAATTATTAAAAGACAAAAATAAGAATCATGTATTGATATCTTTATTTCAACAGTTTTGTTGAGGGGGTAGAGTAGATAGAGCTGTCGTGGTTTCGATGGCTGATAAATTTGATGAAAAATTATTTTCAAAATATGTAGTGGATGGAATAGATGTCTATATTGATTATAGATTGAATATAAATGAAGATGTAGAAATTGGTGTAGAGAAATTTTTCTTTATGAACCGATTGGATCAAAAAGGAATAACAGTTTAGAATATAGAAAGACAACTAGAGAAGGAATGTAGCGTCTCTAGTTGTCTTTATTTAATGATTAGAAGAAGCAGTAAGTTCTTCTTCTTTTTTGTGTTTATCATTATAGATTTTTTTCATAATACCGATGACAATAGAAAGTGCGAATAGACACATTAACCCGATGAACATATTTCTAACTCCACCTGACAGTGTACCACCTACGTATGAGTAGACGATAGTTGCGGGTAATTGCCCAACTCCAGTAGCTATGAAAAATCTCCAGAAATTCATATTTGTTAAACCGGCAGCATAACTAACGAAATCAAATGATACGAATGGTAATAATCTACAGATAAGAATAGCTTTGTCTCCATATCTTTCGAAGAATACATCGATACTAGCCATAGCTCCCTTACTTGTAAGTTTTTCTACTACATCACGTCCTAAGCCACGTGCGATATAAAAACATACTGCAGCTCCAATCATTGCTGTAGACCAAGAAAGAACAGCTCCAATTACCCAACCAAAAATTGCAGCATTAGATAATGTAATTAAAAATGCAGGAATAGGTGCAGCGATTGATTGAAGAACCATTAAAACTCCAGAAACAACAGCAGCCCATGCTCCCCATCCACGTAAATATTCGATGACTGCATTTGTATCGAATTGAGACAGAGTGGCAAATGCTGTGTTAATACCAGTTTTAAAACTTGGTACTGTGAAATAAACTGCAAAGAAGATTGCGAAGCAAGCAATAGTAATGTATCTAACTTTTTTACGTTGTTCTTTTAATTTTTTCTCTTCTTCTGGATCTACTTCTCTTAAGTCACTAAGTTTTACTTCTGTTTGTTTTAGCGCTTTAAGTTCATCTTTAGTATAAACTTTTTGGTATTTAGATAGTGTTAGAATAATATAAAGGTTTATTAAGTTAACAATAATAACACCAATGATGAACGGAGTTTTAATTTGGTTAAGTGATCCTGCATGTAGTACTTCACGAGCTATATATAATAGAGTTTTAGTTTTACCCGAGAAAACAGCCATTAGAAGTATTATTCCTTCAATTATAAAGAATGTATATTTACGATTGATACGTTTAAAATATAATCCTGTCATTATACCGTAAACAGTCCAAACAAAAATTACAAGACTTTGATCGGCTAACATTTCGAATTGTGTAAAGAAGAACAGAAGAAATGCAAAGAAATATCCAACAGCAATTCCAACACTTGTGAAGTAAAATAAAAGTCTTAAACGTTTCATTAAATCTCTCCTTAATTAGTAACTACTACTTTTTAATGCTGTAAATCACTGCTGCATATGTTCCGTCTTCAGGTAGAACACTTTCGTTACCAGTGAATTTAACTTCTTTACGAGTTTCAACAGCCCCATAAGTATAAGTAGTATTAGAGATGATTCCTACTGGGCAACTATCTAAACAAGATAAACATCCTGTGTTTTTGTCGATAGCACGTTCTAAGTTACCTCCAAAGCGGAAATCTATTTGCTTACCGTTACTATCTTTTACTACTTCATTAATATCATACTTTTTATTTGCACCATTCCAAGTAATTTCTGCTTTGATTGGAGTTCCTTCTACGTGAGTAGTAGTTGCATTATTTGGATTCATATTGTTTCCAGGTTTTGCGCCAATTTCAATTAAAGCATTGTAGAATTCTTCTGGTTTAGCATAAGCGGTGAAAATTGATTTAGCTCCATTTGTACCACTTTGTTCAACAGAGTTATGTCTTGTAGCTTCATCGAAGTATTTACCGTTAATTTTTGTAAGAACAGTAACAGTACCTGCTTCTTTATCTACTTTTATTGGTTTATCTAATGATACTCCAGCTACATAGTCAGCTGGTTGATTAGAATTTTGTGAAGATGAATTAGATGAACTACTGCATCCAACAGCAGTAAATGCTAATCCTGCAGCCATAAGAACTGATAATAATTTTTTTGGTTTCATGAACGAATCCCCCTTATTCTATAATTTTTTTATACATTCGTATTATAACATTTATATAAAAAGGTAACAATATTCTATATTTAATATCATGAAAATTAAATTTTTAAAGAGATATTTTAATATTATATTGAGAAAAAACATTCTTTTATTTTAAATAGTAATTTCACTAAAAAATAATAAATTTGAACATATATTAAATAAATAAATTATTATAAATTCTATAGTCTAAATTATAATATTAATCATTTTTAAGTAAAGTTATAATTGAGAATAATTATCAATTTTGTGACGGTTAAAATTATAAGTTGTAGAGACTTTAATTATTAGCGAAAAAGCTCTAAATGTGATATAATATTTCAGTTATATATGAAATAAGTAGCGTTTTTTAAGGATTAGGTAAAATATTATTGAGAAAGGAGAAGAAATGTTAATTCAATTAAACAATGTAACAAAAAATTTTGTGGTTAATGAAATATTTTCGAATGTTAAATTAGAAATTAATGATAGAGATCGTGTTGCTATAGTAGGAAGAAATGGAGCAGGTAAGAGTACTCTTTTAAAAATTATTTCTGGTGATATAAGTTTTGATAGCGGAGAGAGAACTGTTTCAAAAAATACAACTGTTGGATATCTTTCACAAGAGTTCATTGTAAGAGAAGATTTATCGATTTATGAAGAGATGATTACTTGCTTTGATGAGATAATTACTTTGGAAGCTGAATTAGAAAAATTATCGTTTGAGCTGACACCAGAAAATATTGAGAATGACTCAACATTGCTTAATAAGTTTGATAGATTGCAAAATGAAGTTTTAACGCATAAAGATTATCATTACAAGAGTAAGATAGAGAGTGTGTTATACGGATTAGATTTTACAAAAGAAGTTTTTGATAAGAAGATAAGCACGTTTTCAGGTGGAGAGAAAACTAGATTATCTATGGCAAAACTATTACTAAGTGAGCCGGATTTGTTAGTTTTGGATGAACCAACTAACCATCTTGATATGGAAAATGTAGCGTGGTTGGAAAATTATTTATCATCATATAATGGTGCGATAGTAATAGTAAGTCACGATAGATACTTTTTGGATAAGGTAGTAAATGTTGTCTACAATTTAGAATTTGGAAAACTTAAAAAGTATATAGGTAATTATTCAAAATTCTTAGTACAATATGAAGAAGATTATGAAAAACAACTAAAAGAATATACGAGTCAACAAAAAGATATAAAGAAATTAGAGGAATTTGTTCAGAAGAACATAGCTAGAGCTTCGACAAGTAAGATGGCTAAAAGTCGTCAGAAGGTATTAGATAAGATGGAGCTTATTGATAATCCAAAAAAAGATGATAAGGCGGCTGGTATAGAGTTTTTAATTAAAGAGCAAAGTGGACGTGATGTTCTAACTATCAGTGATTTACAAGTAGGTTATAATGGAACTAAGGTAGGTCAAAATTATAATCTTGCGGTTTATAAAGGAGATAGAATAGCTATTGTTGGAAGAAACGGTATAGGAAAATCTACTTTAATAAAAACTATAGCGAAGAGACATAAGGAAATTTCTGGTTCTGTTCAATATGGAAGTAAAGTGTCATTAGGATATTATGATCAAAAACAAGCAGAGTTTGAATCTTCGAAAACAATATTAAATGAATTGTGGGATGAATATCCTTTAATGAAGGAAGCGGAAGTAAGAACGGTGCTGGGTAGATTTTTATTTAGAGGCGATGATGTTCTTAAGATAGTAAGAGATCTTTCTGGTGGAGAAAAAGCGAGACTGCAACTTGCTAAATTAATGCTAGAGAAAAATAATCTTCTTATATTAGATGAGCCGACTAACCACCTTGACATTACTAGTAAGCAAGTATTAGAAGAAGCATTAAAAAATTACGAAGGGACTATTCTTTTTGTCAGTCACGATAGGTATTTCATTAATAAGATAGCTAATAAAGTACTAGATATTACTGATAATGGTCATAATATGTACTTAGGAAATTATGATTACTATTTAGAAAAAAGAGAGCAAGAGAGAATAGCTCAACAATTAACTAAACAAAATGAAGAGGTGGTTGTTGAAAAAGAAGCAAATAACTATATACTAGATAAAGAAGCAAAAAGACGTGTTAGAAAATTAGAGAGAACTCGTGATGAGCTGATGAATAAAATTGAAACTTTAGAAGAAGAAATACAAGCTGTAAATAATGAACTTGCTAAAGAGGAAGTATATACTGATATGATAAAAACTCAAGAATTTAATGAGCAGTTAAAACAACTATCTTCTGAATTAGAAGAGTTAAATGATTCTTGGTTAGAAATTGAAGAGGAATTAGAGAGTATTAATGGATAGTAAAATAAAAATAACTACTTATGTTGACTCTGAAAAAATACATGAAGAATCTTATCTAGGATGCTTTTTAGAGCAAACAAGTAGTGAAAAAATAAGCTATAGTGATAAAAATAACAAAAAAATAGAAATTTTTATTGACAAAATAAAAGAAAGTGTTAGTATAGAAAAAGACGATTCAAAAATGTACTTAGCATATACGAAAACAAGTAATGACTACAGTACGCAATATGGTCAGATGAAATTAGAAACACAGCTTGTAAATATAAGTAAAAAAACAAAAAATAACCTTACTTTATACGAAATAGTTTACAATATACATTTCGGAAGTAATGATAAACAGCAAAATAAATTGAAAATATTAGTGAAAAATATATAGTACGTAATTAGGAGGAATTTTTGGTGAAAAATAAAATAGTAGAATTAATACAAAATTCTTTAGCCAAATTAGAAATTGATGGAGTAGATATTCATGTGGAAACTCCGAAAAACACAGATAATGGAGATTTTTCTTCAAATGTGGCGATGCAATTAACAAGAGTTTTACGTAAAAATCCTAGAGTTATTGCCGAGGAAATAATCAGTAATATAGATGAAGATGAAGCGGTAGAAAAAATTGAAATAGCTGGACCAGGATTTATTAACTTTTTTGTTAAGAAATCAAGTCTTGGAAGTGTTGTTGGAAAAATCTTAGAAGATGATTTTAAATACGGTGAAAACAACATTGGACAAGGTAAAAAGGTTCTTTTAGAGTATGTATCAGCTAACCCAACTGGAACATTACACGTAGGGCATGCTAGAAATGCTGCATATTCTGATTCATTAGCAAGAATAATGAAAAAATCAGGATATGATTTATCTCGTGAATACTATATCAATGATGCTGGTAATCAAATTAATAATCTAGTAATTTCTGCGATCGTTCGTTATAAACAAGCACTAGGTATGGATGTTGAAATGCCGGATGATGCATACCACGGTGAAGATATTAAAGTTCTAGGTCAAAAACTAAAGGATGAATTTGGTGAATCATTATTAGAAAGAGAAGACTTAAATGAGTTTATTCGTGAGTATGCAGTAGCGTATGAAATGGAAAATATTAAAAAAGACTTAGGAGATTTTGGACTAGAGTACGATGTGTTCTTTAGTGAAAAATCTTTATATGAAAATGGTCTTGTAGATAAAGCTTTAGAATCTTTAAGAGAACAAGGGTTTGTTTATGAAAAAGATGGAGCTTTATGGTTAGAAACAACAGCTTTAGGGACTGGTGATGATAAAGACCGTGTATTAATTAAGGCAGATGGTTCACTAACATACTTAACTAGTGATATAGCTTACCACAAAAATAAATTGGATCGTGGATTTGATTTATTACTAGATGTTCTTGGTGCAGATCACCACGGATATGTTGCAAGATTAAAAGCAAGTGTTGTTGCGATGGGATACAAGGCGGAGCAATTAGAAGCTTTAATTATGCAAATGGTACAACTTCTAAATAATGGAGAAGTTGTAAAAATGAGTAAGAGAACAGGTAAAGCAATTACACTTCGTGATTTAATAGATGAAGTAGGAGCTGATGCTGCTCGTTACTTCCTAGTAATGAGAAGTGCAGATAGCCATTTAGACTTTGATTTTGCTGTAGCAAAAGAACAGTCAAGTGACAATCCATTATACTATGTTCAATACGCACACGCTAGAATTTGTTCAATCTTACGTCAAGCTGCAGAACAATCTGAATATGATATAAATAACTGTGATTATGAGCTGTTAACAGATGAGCACTCAGTAGATTTACTGAAAAACTTAGCTTATTATCCAGAAATTGTAGCTCAGGCTGCTAAAAATTATGAACCACATAGAATTTGTAATTATTTACAAAGTCTTGCAAGTTCATTCCACAAATTTTATAATAATAATAAAGTAATAACTGAAAATAAAGAACAAACTCAAAGTTACTTAGCATTAATTACAGCTGTTAAAATAACTTTAAGAAATGCTCTAGACTTAATCGGGGTATCAGCTCCTGAAAAAATGTAATAAATAAAAAAAGAAGGGAATCTAATATAAATGGTAAAATTAAAGGAATTAAGCGCAGAAAAAATTAAGGAAATGTCACTAATAGATTTATGTTATGCATATATGGTAGAAGAAGGAATTGAGAAATTAAATATTTATGATTTTCTGGACTACATTAAACCGTTAAGAAATGTTGATGAAGAAGAGTTTACAGCACAAGCTGCATACTTTTATACTGATTTAAACTTAGATGGGCGCTTTGTTTGTGTTGAAGACGGAAGTTGGAAGTTGAGAGATAGCTTATTTGTTGAAGATATTAAGAACTTCGTTGAACCTAGTGTTCAAAAATTTGAAATTGACGAAGAAGATATGGATGAGCTTGGAGATGAAGATCAAGATGATATTCATGATGCAGTTGATGCTCTTATCGAAGACGAAGACATGGAAGAAAGTGAAGATGTTTACGACTTCGATAATGATGGTATTGTTTCTAAATTCAATATTTCAGCTGAAGAAGAAGAGTTTTAATAAAAAGGCCGAGAGGCTTTTTTATTTTTAAGAGTCGTATTGTTTGCATATTGTTGAAATATGAAGTATACTATAAAAAGTCAATAAAACATATAGTAAAAATTGTAATACAGGTTCTAAGTTTTTTAAGTGAATAACACAATATCACATTTATTTTATTTATTATCTTTAACAGCAAAAATACGATTGATTATTGATAATATAAAATAAAAGGAGATTGTAACTTATGAAACAAGGTACAGTAAAATGGTTTAACGAGGAAAAAGGATTCGGATTTATCGAAGTTGCAGGAGAGAAAGATATCTTTGTACACTTTTCAAGTATTAAAAAAGATGGTTTTAAAACTTTAAAAGAAGGCGATAAAGTTGAATTCTCAGTTGAAGATGGCGCTCGTGGACCTCAAGCTGCTAACGTAGTTGTTCTTTAGTATTGAAGGATAAGAAAGCTATAATTAGATATTTATCTAGTTATAGCTTTTTTGTGTTATTTTTTGTTAGTGAGTATGTTTTATGTAGCTAAGTTAAAGTTTTGAAAACGAATACGATTTATATTGAAATAATTTTCATTATAAATTATAATAAAATTGAAAGTTAGAAAAAAATATAAAAAAGGAGGAGAACTTTAATGAAGGGAATAAATACTAATCTACTACATGGTTATCCTGTAATTGATGGTTATACGGGTGCTGCCTCAATTCCAAAATACCAAGTTACAACATTTGACCAAAAAGAAGGTTATAAAGACTGTGGAAAGTATTCATATAGTCGTTTTGGAAATCCTACGATATTAGCATTAGAAGCAGCTGTGGCTAATTTACATAAAGCAAAATTCGGATTTGCATTTGCATCGGGGATGTCTGCTATTACTACAGTTTTAATGGTTTTAAATAGTGGGGAGCATATCATTTTGCCTAAAGATGTTTATGGGGGAACGTTCCAGTTTAGTTCTAAAATTTTGAAAAAATATGGAATAGATGTTAGTTTTGTAAATTATCAGAATCTAGAAGAGTTAGAAGATTCTATAAAAGAAAATACAACTATGATTTATATAGAAACGCCATCTAATCCTTTATTAAAAGTTTCTGATATTAAAGAAATTGTCAAATTAGCGAAAAAATATAAAATAAAAACTGTAGCTGATAATACTTTTATGACCGCATTATATCAAAAACCATTAGATTTGGGTTGTGACATAGTAGTAGAGAGTTTGACTAAGTTTGTAAATGGGCATAGTGATGTTACGGCGGGGTGTGCAGTTACGAATAATGAGGAAATTGCTTCTGAAATATGTTTATTACAGAAGAATTTTGGTGGTATTTTAGGGGTAGAAGATGCATGGCTAATTTTAAGGGGTATGAAAACTATGGGATTGCGTATGGAAAAATCTGTAGAGAATGCTATAGTTTTAACTAAATATTTAGAACAACATGTTAAAATTAAAAAAGTATATTATCCTAATTTAACAAGTTGCAAGTTTTATGACATTCATACACAGCAAGCTAGTTCGGGAGGAGCGGTTTTTTCATTTGAATTTTTTGAGCAAGCGGATTTGAAAGAGTTCTTAAAAAAAATAAAGATTCCTATTTATGCAATCAGTTTAGGGGGAGTAGAATCTATTATTTCTCATCCAGCAACTATGTCTCATGCTTGTATGAGTGAAGAGGAAAGATTAGCTCAAGGAGTTACGCAAACATTACTAAGATTTTCTTGTGGTGTTGAGGATACCGAAGATTTGATTGAGGATTTAGAGCAGGCATTAGCTAATTAATTATATATAAAAATACATTTAAAGGAGATTTATCAAATGAAAATTATAGAAGTAACTACATCGAAAGCGCCAAAAGCAGTTGGACCATATGTTCAAGCTAATAAAGTAGGAAATTTAATTTTTTGTTCTGGACAATTAGGTATTAATCCAGAAACAGGGAAAATTGTTGAAGGTGGAGTTATTGAAGAAGCAAAACAAGTCTTTAAAAATATCGCAGCAGTTTTAGAAGAGGCTGGCAGTTCGATGAATCATGTAGTTAAATCATTAGTGTTACTTAAGGATATTAATGATTTTGCTGAGGTTAATAAAGTTTATGCAGAGCAATTTAACGATGTTCTTCCAGCGAGATCTGCTTTCCAAGTTGCAGCATTGCCATTAGGTGGAAATATAGAAATTGAAGTTATTGCTGTTGAAAAATAAAAAAATCAAGGATAGTTTTGTCTATCCTTGATTTTTTGCGTTATAACTTTCGATTGCAGCGTTAATTTCTTCATTTGTGAAGTTTGAAATATCACCTTTTAATTCATTTTCTATTATGCTTCTACTAGTGCTTCCTTCTTGCGTATAACGAATTGTGTTATATGTTTCAGGTACTTGTTGTCCAACTATTTGAGGATGATTTTGTGTATTAGGTATAGTAGATGCCTTTTTATTATCTGTTGAATTGTGTTTAGCTGCAGTATTAGATTTATTTTCTGAAGATTTTTCTTTTTTATCTTCCTTACTAGCTAATTCTTTTTTAGCTTCTTCTTTTTTAGTAATATTAGTTTTGTGGTCTTGTTCTAATTCTGAAACTTCAGAGTTTAGAAGTTTTTCTTTTAAAGCTGTATATTTAAAATGATATCTTGATAGTATAGTTTTCACTTTATCAGTGTAATTTGGTAAAGTTATATCTAATTCTAAGATTTCAGTAAGAGCATTGTCATAATCTTCTAATTGCTCATCTAAATAAGATGTTGCTTTTGAAAAAGTACGATTAGTATCAAGTTTTTTAGCTTTCTTTAAAGAATCATGTGCACTTTCGACATCGGCTTTGTTAAGTGCGTTATGTGTCTTAACTAATTCGCTAGCGATAGATACTTCAGTATCTATATTTCTTAATGTTTCTTTTGCTTTTTCTGTAGTTAATGTTTCAAGACCTTTTAATCCAGAATTGAAATCATGAGAGTCGTTTATTAATGATATATATTTTGAATGTTCTTCTTTAAAATTTTTATTTCCTGCATTTAGGTAGTAATATGTACCGCCCACTAAGAAAAAAATCGCTAATATAGGCATTAAAATAGAGATTATTTTTTTCATAAAGGTATATACTCCTTTCTTTAATGTCTTTATCTATAATTTATTGTATAATGTTAAGGAAAAAAAATCAAGTGAATTAAATGATAAGTAATTAAATAAAATACATAAATTATGAAGTTGTAAGCTGAAATTATATATATTATAGTGTAAAAAAATGTGACTATTAATGTTGAATTGTCTAGAAAAATAATCTTATATTATTATGTAAGGTTGAAATAATATAATGAAAATTAAATTTAAAAAATATAATAATTTCTTGACAATAAAAAGAGTTTGGTATAATATATTTAAAAGAAGCGTGACAAAATTAGTAAAAAGAATTTTACTTTATGTTTTAATAAAAGAGAGTTTAATCCTAAGGCTGAAAGATTAAATATTAATGATTAAGGTAAGGAACACTTTTTGTAAAATTCAATAATTTAGAAAATAAGGTATCGGAATTCCGATATGAATTAGGGTGGCACCACGAAATTTTGCAATCGTCCCATATAGTAAATCTATATGGGGCGTTTTTAATTTATATTGGAGTGTATAAAGTTAAGAATCGAAAGGAGAAAACTATGGTAATAACTATGCCGAGAGGGACACAGGATATACTACCTGAAGAGAGTAGAAAATGGCAGTATGTTGAAGAGAAACTAAGAAAAATTAGTAGAAATTTTTGTTATGAAGAAATAAGAACGCCAATGTTTGAATCAACAGAACTATTTAGCAGAGGTGTAGGAGATACTACAGATATAGTTCAAAAAGAGATGTATACATTTATGGATAAAGGAAATAGATCTCTAACGTTGCGACCAGAAGGAACAGCTGGGACAGTTCGTTCGTATATTGAAAACAAATTATTCGCAAACACTATACAACCTCAAAAACTTTATTATGTTGGTCCAATGTTTAGATATGAAAGAAAACAAAAAGGACGTTATCGTCAGTTTGTACAATATGGGGTTGAGGTAATTGGAGAAGAAAGTCCAAAAATCGATGCTGAGGTAATTAGCTTAGCCTATAATATTTATAAAATGTTTGGAATTGAAAACATTAAGGTGAGCATTAATTCGCTAGGAAATCCAGAAGAAAGACAAGCATATAATGAAGCGTTAGTTAAGCATTTTGAACCAAGAATTAATGAGTTTTGTGAAGATTGTAATAATCGTCTTTATAAAAATCCTATGAGAATTCTGGATTGTAAAGTAGATGCAGGGCACGAACTTATTAAATCTGCACCCAAGCTATTAGACTACTTAGGAGAAGAGTCTAAACAATATTTTTCAGAAGTTTTAGAACACTTGGATGCACTAGGTGTTAAATATGAGATAGATCATAATTTAGTTCGTGGTTTAGACTATTATACGCATACGGCATTTGAAATAATGATAGATAATCCAGAAGTGGAGTTAAAAACACTTTGTGGAGGAGGACGTTATAATGGTCTAATTAGACTGTTGGATGGTCCTGAAGATAAAAAAGGAATTGGTTTCGCATTAAGTATCGAAAGATTATTATTGGCATTAGAAAGTGAAAATATTGAATTGCCTATAGATGAAACAATAGATGTTTTTGTGGTTTCTATGGGAGAAGAGGCTTCTAATGCGGGAGTTAAACTTACTAATGATTTAAGACTAGCTGGTTATAGTGTTCAAAACGACTATTTTGATAAAAAAATGAAAGCCCAGATGAAAATAGCAGATAGATATAATGCTAAATATTCTATAATAATTGGACAAAGTGAGATTGAAAGTGAAACGCTTGTCGTAAAAGATATGAAATCATTTGAGCAAGAAACTATTAATTTAGACAGTATAGTTGATTATTTACAACAAAAATTGAGAGGAGAAAAATAATGAGTGCATACGGTAGAACAGAATACGCAGGACGTATAGATGAAAAATATGTAGGAAAGAGAGTTACATTAAAAGGTTGGGTTAGTAAACGTCGTGACCTTGGTAATTTAATCTTTATTGATGTAAGAGATAGAATGGGTGTGGTTCAATGTGTATTTTCTGGAGAGAAGAACGCAGAATTACATGAAGTTGCGGGAACTTTAAGAAATGAATTTGTTGTTTCTATAGAAGGTGAAGTAGTATTAAGAAATGAATCTACAGTGAATGAAAAAATTGCTTCAGGTAAGGTAGAAGTTATTGCTGATAAGTTAGAAATTTTATCTAAAGCAAAAACATTACCATTCGTTTTAGATGATGCAAGTTTATCAAGTGAAGAATTACGTTTAAAATATCGTTACTTAGATTTAAGAAGAACAGAACTTGCAGAGGTATTACACTTACGTTCGAAAATTACTAAAGCAACTAGAGATTATCTAGATAACAATATGTTCGTTGACGTTGAAACGCCAATTTTAACTAAGTCTACTCCGGAAGGAGCTCGTGATTACTTAGTGCCGAGTAGAGTACACCCAGGTGAATTCTATGCTTTACCACAATCACCACAATTGTTCAAACAATTATTAATGGTTGCAGGATTTGATAGATACTATCAAGTAGCTCGTTGTTTCCGTGATGAAGACTTACGTGCAGACAGACAACCAGACTTTACACAAATTGATATGGAAATGAGCTTTATGTCACAAGAAGAAATTCTTACTATGATAGAAGGTTTAATTGCACACGTAATGAAAGAAGTAAAAGGAATTGATGTAGTATTACCATTCCCAAGACTTGACTATGAAGAAGCGATGGAAAGATTCGGTAGTGATAAACCAGATACTCGATTTGGAATGGAATTAAAAGATGTTAGTGATCTTGTTAAGAATTTAGACTTCAAAGTGTTCTCTAATGCAGTAGAACAAGGTGGGGCAGTAAAATGTATCGTGGCTAAAGGATGTGCAGAGCAATATTCTCGAAAAGATATCGATGCTTTAGGTAAATATGTTGCCAACTATGGAGCTAAAGGATTAGCATGGGTTAAAGTAACAGAAGAAGGATTAAATGGAGCAATTGCTAAATTCTTTACTGATGAAGTAGCTCAAGAATTAGTAGCTCGTGTAGACGCAGAAGTCGGAGATATTATCTTATTTGCTGCAGATAGTAAGAAAGTATGTTATGCTTCATTAGGTGCATTACGTCAAAAATTAGCAGCAGATTTAGACTTAATTGATAAAGATAAATATAACTATCTATGGGTAGTAAACTGGCCATTATTGGAATATGATGAAGAAAAAGGTCGATATAGTGCAGCTCACCATCCATTCACTATGCCAAAAGTAGAAGATGTAGAATTATTAGAAACTGCACCAGAAAAAGCATATGCTCAAGCGTATGATATAGTACTTAATGGATATGAGTTAGGTGGAGGAAGTATCCGTATCTATGATAAAGAAGTACAATCATCTATGTTCAAAGCATTAGGGTTTACTCAAGAACAAGCTCAAGAACAATTTGGTTTCTTATTAGATGCATTTGAATATGGAGTACCACCACATGGAGGATGTGCATTAGGATTAGATAGATTTGTTATGCTATTAGCAGGTCGAGATAATTTACGTGATACAATAGCATTCCCTAAAACTGCAAATGCAGCTGATCCTATGACGCAAGCACCATCAGCGGTTGATTTAGAACAATTACTAGAACTTAATATTTCATTATTACGAAAATAATTTAATATAGTAGTAATAATTTAACAGAAGATGACCCGAAGGTCCTAAAATTTAACAGGGTTCATATGAAAACTCATAGACACAGTGGTTTATTGATATCTAAAATTGATTTATAAAAGCTTTTCAGATATCTAATAAACTGTGAGAGGGAGTGACTCGATAAAATGGATTTATACGAAAT
This sequence comes from uncultured Gemella sp., assembly GCF_963525875.1. Taxonomy (GTDB): domain Bacteria; phylum Bacillota; class Bacilli; order Staphylococcales; family Gemellaceae; genus Gemella. Next base: position 91,961 of record NZ_CAURMG010000001.1, read on the forward strand.
CACGATTTTTGAGTCACTCCTAGTTTTTTTAAAAAATGTATTGACATAAATTAAAACAGGTGATAGACTTAAAAAAGTCTTCATAAGGAGAAGACGAACAATTTAACATTTCAAAACATAAAATGTTAAGAAATTATAAAAAACATCTTGACAAAATATAAAAGGAATGATAAACTTATAAAAGTCTTCAAGAAAGACGATATCAATTATTTCAAAGAAGTAAACGCTTGAAGAGAATTTTAAAAATATAAAGAAACTTCTTGACAAGTGTTCGAGGAAATGATAGAATAATAAAAGTCTTCTGATGGAGATTTAAAAAACATTTTTCAAAAAAAGTTTTAAAAAATTCTTGACAAACTATTTTGGAAATGTTAAAATATAAAAGTTGCTAATCGCAACGGTTTGAACATTGAAAACTAAACGAATTAAGTCAACGTTAATTCCAAAAAAGGACAG
>NZ_CAURMG010000002.1:0-85576 GCF_963525875.1 uncultured Gemella sp.
CTTGTTTTACCACAGCACCATTTTCAAATAATTTCATATTTTGAATAGATTGACCCGTTGGTACAGTAAAGTAATAAATTGGATTTTGTCTAGACTCACGAGCATTATTAAAAGTAATTCTCCAATGATACCCATTTGATTGTTTAGTAACTTCCGCAAAAACTTTATTTTTTAATCTTTTTACAGGTTGCGGTCCTAAATCCGCATTATTTCTACCATTAGCAGAAGCATTATCATTATGTGAAATATATAAAAATGTACCAGGAAGATATCCTGAACCATCATTTACTTTTGTAATATATCCAACAGTTGCTTCAGTTAAGTTCTCATCACCATGGCTGTCATAAACTTTGCCATCAGCAGCTCTATAGTAGCTTGCTCTAAAATATGATTCCGGTCGTATATTTATACCATTTCGAGAATCACGTCTACCTGAGTTTTCACGAGTAACTGCTAATGCAAGTTTTTTCTCCGCTTCTTTTCCTTGTTTTACCAATTCTTCTATTTCTGAAGCAGTTAATTGTGGATTTTCTAATCCTTTTTTGACAGAAAGAACAGTCTCTTCCACTCCTTTTAACAGTTCTTTTGTTTCAGGTCTAGTAATTTCATTAGCAGATTTTAGATATACATCTAAACTTTTCGCAAGAGTTTCAAGCTTCCCTTTATCAGGAGCTGTTGACTTTTTATTCTCAGAATCTTTCTTTTCTAAAGTACTAGCTTCTGCTTGTTTATCTATTTTTTCTGAAGTATTTACTTTATTATCTACTGTTTTTTTCTCGCCTACTTGTCGACTTTCTTCCTGAGCCTTTTCAGTAGTCTTGTCTGCTTTTACAACAGTTTCTTTAAGTTTTTTTGTAACTTCTGTTAATTTTTCTACTTGAGCATTAACTTCTTCCGCACTAGCAGTGTCTTTATCTAATACTAATTTTGCTTCAGATATACTTTGACTTACTTCATCATAAATACTAGCTATTTTACCTTTTTCTGTACTTCTAAAAAGTGTATCTAAGCTAATTGATAATTTTTTTAATTCTGCTTTGTCCACTTTCACAGTAGCAACAACATCAGATGTTTTTTCAACAATAGTCGACTTATCTTGTGCTGATGTAGACTTATCATCTAGTTTTGGATTTTTGTCACCACTAGATGAACTATCTGCTGATTTACCGCTAACTTGTGCATTTTCTGATGTAGGGATATTTTCTGCCTTAGCTGACATTCCTCCACCGAAGAAAATAAGTGATGCTACAGCTACACTGGCAGCACCGAAATGATATTTTCTTATTGAAAAACGCGTTAGTTTTTCACCATTTTTATACTGATATCTCATAAATATCATTACTCCTTTTTCATAATTTCTCTTAATATTTAATATAATTTATATTTTTGTTGTTAACAATCTAGTAAATAAATACTTGTAAACACTATAATTATAATATAACATTTAGCTTAAATCAACTTTAAACACAACTTATTTTCACGATTAAATGTAATAATAATTTATAAAATAATTGTGATATGAAAATAATTAACATTTATATATAATTCATATGAATATCGCGCCCCTACAAGTTTTTTTTTTTTTGTTTCAACTTTTTTATAGCTATTTCTTACAATTAAAATATACCATCTAAATAAAAAATTATTTGTTTTATTAACTATACATTGTTATACACTATAACTATTTAGAATTTTTCATAACAATTTTATATTTTAAATAATTTTTCTCTTATTCATTTTACCGCTTTACAGATTTTCTTAAACTATGTATAATCAATATTCCCCTCTCTCCCTCTCTTACAGATAAAAATGAGAGGAGTAAACATATGTATTACTTTAAAATAAAAAATAATATAAAAGTTCCTGTTAGTAAGGAGATATATTCTCAGATAAATTCAATTCAAAACCGCACTAATTATACTGCTAAAAAGCTTAAAGAAAGCGGCTTAATTTATTATGAGACCTACTCTTCTGAAAACAACACTGGGGAGAGTCGAATTAAGGATTATTCTGCATTGTCTACAGAAACAGTTATCAAAGAACATCTGTATAATGCTCTTTATGATGCTTTAGCTACTCTTTCTATAGATGATCAATTACTTCTGTATAAGCTATATGTAAACAATTCATCTTTACGAGGAGCTATGCATAATAATCTTAATCATCCTACAAAAGTTAAGCGTCATCAAGAAATGTTACTGAAAAAATTAGCTATTTTGTTAAAAGAATATGAAGAGGATTTTTTCGATAATATAACTAGATAATTTTCTAGTTTTTGTGACAAAAGGCTATTTTTTTCACTTATAATAGTGAGGGGGTTTTTAATCTTTTGTAAGAGTGGGAGTCTACTAAATCACCTATTTTTTTCATATTTTCATTTACTATATTTTTTTAGTTTTCACATTTATAATTACATGATTCGTCCTTATTAGGAGATGTTCTACATAGAGAGGAGCTACAGGAGGACAATTATAATGAAAAGTTTTATAGAATTAAACGAAGATGACACTCAAAGATTTTACGAATTATTAGAGGTTAAAAAATTTCTTATTAAAAGGGCACTATATAAAGTAAATATTCCACAGAAATTACATGATGAGTTTTATGGTTATGGAATGGAGGGGCTTCTTGTTAGTTTTCTTATCTTACAAGATGGTGGGATAGACCCTTCCGATTTTGATAGATTTGCTTTTGTAACTATTAAGAGAAAGCTCATCGATGAAATTCGTAGAAGAAACAGACATGAGAGTATTCCTTTAGATATATTCGAAAATAATTCTGATGTTATTTGCAATGATTATGATTTCTTATATATCGAACTTATAAATTATCTCAAAGATACATTAAATCTTTCTGAATGGGAATTTTTCGAGGAATATACAAAGACATTAAATGTTAAAAAGACAGCTATTTCTTTAGGTATATCACTTGCTAGTGCATACAGACTACACAAACATATTAAGGGAGTTTGTGAACAGTTTCTATTAAATATTTAGGATTTTATCCACTCTATGTAGACATCTACTTATTTTGTTAAATTTCGTATTTTTATTTTATAGTTTATCAATCCAATCAATATATAATAACTATTGAGACCTATTTCATTGCTATTACACCTAAATTTTTATTTAATATCCTATTAATAGTTTTATGCTATTAAAATAGAGCTTTTTAGATATTTCTCCTTTCTTTATTTTTCATGTATAGTGTTTTGTTTTACTTTTCAAAAAGATTATTTTCTACTAGAAACACATATATTCATGAAAATAAAACTGAAAAAATTACAATATATAGCTAGTTTTTAATTTAATAATCAAAAAAGAACAGAGAGTAATAATTTTACTTCCTGTCCTTTGTTCTTATGTTATATTTTGAATAAACTCTCAATAGTTTTTTTCGAATTCACGTTACTTTTACAACTTGGTTTAAACGTTATTTACTACTTCAACTATAAATATTTCTCAAATTCTTGTTCACTTAGATTTAATTTGCGAGCTCCTATTTCTTTGGTTAGATTCCCTTCTTTTACTAAGTCTACAATCATATTTATTGTTTTTACTCTCTCTTGTGCGATTCCCTGCTCGATTCCTTCTTCTCTTCCTTGTTGAAGTCCTTGTTCTATTCCTTGTTGAAGTCCTTGTTGAAGTCCTTCCACTATCGCCTGTTCCTTTTCTTCTTTAACATAAGCTAGGTGAGCATAATATCCATCAAAGTCTCTTCTTCTCTCATCAAACATACTCTTTTCCTCCTCACTCCATTTTCTTGGATTTATTATACTATCTGCTTGTTCCATTATTTTTTCTGGTTCATGTGTATATGGTTTGTTTCCAAAAAATTCTATCCAACGTATTTTTTGGTAATTTTCCATTGTATTTTCTCTGTATTTTTCTATTTCCAAAAATACCATTCTTATTAAATTTCTTTTTTCTTCTATTCCTTTAAATTTAACTTTTAATTCTTCGCGGTTTTCATCATCTCGCATACTGAACATATGAATCGCTCGATTATCATCAAAATATGGTTTCTCTGTTATCGCTATAGCATAAACCGGTATTAATTCTTGAGATAAGTAATGTGTATCTACCCCTTCTTTTTTATACTTATCTAAGTTTTGCGATACCTGTTCACAGATGTATAACCACAATCTTTTTATAAAATCAACCTGCATAGCTACTTGAATTTCTATAATAACCTGAGTGCCATCATCTAATTCTGCTAGTACATCTACGTGCGTGACAAATGGTAGCAAATCTTTATAAGGCTTAGCATGGATTTGTGCACCATCTAAAAGTTTTACAGAAGCTACTGGTAAGTCTAATAAATCTCTTATGAATTGTGCCGTTACCTCAGTATTACTAAATACTTTCTTCGCTACTAAATCCATCATTGGTCGTGCGTCTTTATGTCGTAATTGTTTCATATTTTTATCCCCCTATTTTCATTACTTAATAATATTTTTTAATTTTAATTTCTACCCTATTTCTAACTTTATTATACTAAAAAAAAATTATTTTTTCTATTGATATCATAGATTTTATATTTAAACAACAGAATCATATTTCTAAATAAAAAATGTAAAAGTGTTACATTTTAAATATAACCATCTTTTACATTTTTCCATTATATTGTATTTATCATTTGCATTGTTAACGAGTTTATTTTTTGACTAAAGAATTTCTTTATAGCTGGATCTAATTCTAATCTATTCAACGCTAACTCAAAATCTTCTAACCAATATTTTGCTTCTTTTATTGATATTGGTAATTTCATATGTTTTCTTCTCAAATCAGGTGTTGCGAATACAGAATGACCTGGTTCTCCTAGAAATAATCTAAAAAATCTTTTTTGTTCTATTTTAATTTTATCAAATCCTTCAACAAATAAAAGATTGATTCTATCATCATTAGGTATTATATCATCATACATATACATAACTAATTGATCAATTTTTTCTTCTCCTATTTGGTCATATAAATTCATCATAAACCTCCATAATTTGTACATATTTTTTTCACTTTTCGTCCTTATTTATATTAAACTATATTACAAATATTTTTGCAATTAAAATAAACCAAAATTTCTTAAAAATTCTCACTAGACAATTAAAGCGTAAAATAGGATATACCTATTCTACGCTTTAACTTTATTATTTTAATAGTTTTTTAAATGCTCCTACTTTGTCAGTTTTTTCCCAAGTGAATTCTACATCTTCACGTCCAAAGTGTCCATAAGCTGCTGTTTTCTTGAAGATTGGTTTTCTTAAATCTAAAGTTTCGATGATTCCATTTGGTGTTAAACGGAATTCTTCTTTAATAGTTTTAACGATATCCCCTTCATCTACTTTTGATGTTCCGAATGTTTCTACAAAAATCGATACTGGGTGTGCTACTCCAATTGCATAAGCTAGCTGAACTTCTGCTTTATCACAGATACCACTAGCTACGATGTTTTTAGCAATATATCTAGCCATATAAGCTCCAGATCTATCTACTTTAGTCGCATCTTTACCACTAAATGCTCCACCACCGTGACGTGAGAATCCACCATATGTATCAACGATAATTTTACGTCCTGTAAGCCCAGCATCTCCAACTGGTCCACCAATTACGAATCTTCCTGTTGGGTTGATAAAATACTTAGTATTTTCATCTAGTAAGTCTTTATCTAGACATGGCTCGATTACGTATTTTTTAATATCAGCATGGATTTGTTCTTGACTTACATCTGCATCGTGTTGTGTAGAAACTACGATTGTATCAATTCTATTAACTTTATGGTTCACGTCGTATTCGATTGTAACTTGAACTTTTCCATCTGGACCTAAGTATGTAAGAGTTCCATTTTTTCTAACTTCTGCTAATTGTTTTGAAAGTTTTTGACTTAGGTAAATTGGTAGTGGCATATATGTTGGTGTTTCATTAGTTGCAAAACCAAACATAAGCCCTTGGTCCCCTGCACCTACTTCGTTCTCTTCTTTTTGTTGTTTTGTTTCTAATGAATTATCAACTCCAAGAGCAATGTCTGGAGATTGTTTGTCTAATCCAACAAGTACTGAAATATGATCTCCTGAATATCCTTTATTAGGATCATTATATCCTATTTCATTAATTGTATCACGTACGATTTGTTGGAAGTCAACATTTGCTGTTGTAGAAACTTCTCCTATAAGCACTGCTAATCCTGTGTTTACACAAGTCTCACAAGCTACACGTCCGTATGGGTCTTGCTCTAAAATCGCATCTAAGATAGCATCTGACACTTGGTCAGCAATTTTATCTGGGTGCCCTTCTGTAACTGATTCTGATGTAAATAAATATGTTTTGCTCATTTTTTTCTCCTAAAATATTTTTTGTCTGATATTAATACAAATCTTTCTAAGTCCTTAATATCTTTAAAATAAAAATTAAAAGACCTTATCTCATAGACAAGGTCTTTATGTATACCTCATCGTTCAAAGTAAACTTTGCTAAGGAAAGCACCTTAATCAATTGATTAGGTTGCTGGAGTTCAACGGGCCTTATCCCTCACTCACTCTTGATAAGTATTTATATTTCTTTTATCAGCATATTTGATTTTAATATACTTTTCCTAATTTGTCAAACGATAAAGTAAAAATGATATAGTAAAATCAATATTCAATATTATATTTACTTCTTTCTTGTAGAATTTTTTCTTTTAACTTCTCCGCTTCTTCAATGAGGATTGTTAGAACTCGTCTTATCGATTTAATTTTTTTCCTTTTCATACTTAACACACAGAAGAGATATTAATATTATTGTTCCATTACCCTTCTTCTATGATATAATTAACTTGTCGTTGATAACAAATCAAATCCTGCGATAGTAGGAGGTGATAAAATACTTTTATGGAAATACTTACTCAAACAGTGCTTAACATTATGGGTGCTGATCCAAAAGTACTAGATTTTAAAAATAATTTATATGAAAACTCATAGACGCAGTGGTTTATTGATATCTAAATTCGCTTTATAAAAGCTCTTTAGATACCTAATAAACTGTACGGGGGTGACTCAACAAAATCAATTTCTCCGAAATCACGATTTTTGAGTCACTCCCAAATGGCTTGATGAAAAGCACTCTAATATACAACGATAAGCCTTATTATATTCATCATAATAAAAACACTAGCATTGTAACGGGTGCTAGTGTTTTACTTTTATGTTTTTACTTACTCTTTATACCTATATTCTAAACTAATATCAGCTAATTGTCAAATAAAATTCTTGAAATGATATAGTAAAATCAATATTCAATATTGTATTTACTTCTTTCTTGTAGAATTTTTTCTTTTAACTTCTCCGCTTCTTCAATGGGCAGATAATCAATCCATAATATGCTATATATTCCTGTTATTTGTATATTAGCCAATTTAAACTTATTTAAAATTGGTCCTGTATGTATCGTAACATCTTGAATGGTATTAAATGGTAAAGTTTTTTTACTCTTGAAAAATACTCCTTCAACTTCTGATACCCCCATTTCGTCTATTTCATAAGAATAATTTCTAATTACTAAAGGCGGAATAACTAAAGACACTATTGCATATATTGTTAATATCACTAATATACCTAAACCTAGAAATTTATAATTTATTTCAGTTTTAAAATAGTCATATACACTTTTACCAATAACTGGTGATAAGAGAACTAGAGCATATATCCCAAAATGTATTCTTATATATTGTACAGACCTCTGTGGTAAATTACATGATTTTTTTTCAAATATTCTACTCATAACCTACCTCCGAAACTATAAAATCTCTTTCTAATTTTTCTTTATACCCTTTATCATAATATTTCAACTTAATATCGGAGTTTACTCCAATAGAATTTATTGATATATGAGCAAGATTTCTTTTACTCATAAAATAATTCGTCCTACTATTAATTGTTCCTACTTTTTTCACCTTAATGAATTCTGTTATTATTGTCAATTGTCTCATAAACGTATTCTTAAAGTAATGTCTATCATAATAAAGTTCGTTATATTTCAACATATAGTTTTTAACTAAAATACTATACGAAACTAAGATAAGATAAAGAGCAATCGAACTCAAAACTTTATACTCTAACTTAAAATTAATATCAGCAAAGTACAATATCGCAAATGCTATTATCGGTAGCAGACTGCAATTAAACAAACTCCAACGATACAAGGCTATCCTTGCTTTTCGTTGTATTTTCTCACTTTCTAAACTATCATAGTACTCTAAATCAATACCTAGACTATTTTTCACAAAATTTTGTGCAAAATTATTTTTTACTAGTGGTAAGACATCTATCGTAGACTTTTGTTCACTTAAATCTTCCGATACGTTATTAGTCAATGTTTCAACAGATAATTTCGTAAGTCCGAAGAAACGATAACGCAAAGGATATATCAATTTTACACTTTGAATTCTATCAATATCAATAACTAGTGATTTTTTATTTAACAATCCATATTTGCATAGTAAATTATGTTCTTTAGTCGTAAGGATAAAGTTATAATATTTTACAATTGTATGAATAATTGATGCGATTACTACTAAAATCATAAATATCCCAATTATTATAAATATGGCTGTTATATTTCCCGCGACTGACTTAGCATTTTTTTGAAGAAGTTCGTCAAAATAAGCTTCATTGTCGAAGAGATATTTGAATACATCTCGAATCTTACCATTTAATGCTAATATCAACCCTAAAGCTGCAAAGAACCTAACCCTAAGCAGTCCATAAAATGCAAGATCTTTAACAGATAACCTTAGTATTTCTTTTTGAGACTCCTGTACTTTTTCTTCTTGATCTATAGCTATATCCTCAGATGCATCTTGTTTTAATTCTCTTAGTATATCAATTAAGTTTAATGCGACTTCCTTCTTCAGAGGTTTTATCCTAATTTTACCTCCAACAAGATTAATATCCACCGAAAGCAGATTAAATGCTTGATACAATACGTTAGAACTCATGTCGATTGACTGAATATTTTCAAGGTTTATATTTTTTGCTTCTTTATTTATTATTCCTTTTGTGTAAATTAGAGCCCCATCACGTACTTCATAACTTTTTAAGAAATAATCAAATATACCTATTACTATTAGTAGAAGAAATCCTGCCAAAACTAGTAAATAATATTTCCAATTTTGCTCTTTTAATGCTATCACCATAAAAATACCAAATAATCTAAATCCAGTAATTACAGAATCCATAATAACCATAGGGTGCACTCGACTTTTTTTAATATTCTTCATCTTTATACCTCCTATAATTAAGATTATTTTCTAGTATAGTTAACAATAGGTTTTCTAACTGTTCTACATCTTTTCTAGAAACATAAAAGCTTAATTTTTCTGAACCAGTGTTTATACTAATCTTGTAAATATTGAATTTTTTAGACAATATATTTTGTTTAATTGTGTAATCTAGTATATTCCTAAGTGGTGCTACTTCCTCAAACTTAAAGAATGTATATATTAATGTTGAAGCTAGTTTAAAATGTTCATCTGTAATTTCAAAAAATGTATTGTACTCATACTTATCCCTAAGCATTACAACTATAACATGATTTAAAAATACTAATCCTAATATTATCCATAAGATAATATACACGTCTATACCAAAAACTTCTTCAAAACCAGTAAATTTAAAAATTGCAAAAGCCACAGCAACACACGTTAAACTTATCGCCCAAATATTAAAGAATATATAATCAACATACAATCTTCCTATATATTTCCTCATAAAACCCCTCCTTTTTTTATTAACAACCGATAAGATTTAGACCTCGTTCACGTTCAATCGTAGTCTCATCTCCATGACCTGGATAAACTATTTTAGCTCCATCTAGTTTGAATAATACATTTCCTAAGGAATTTTTTAAAGCATCATAATCTGAGCCGTATAAATCATAACGACCAAAACCGCTTCTAAATAATGCATCTCCAACTACTATAAATTTACCAAAATCAAATGATACTCCGCCTGGAGAATGCCCTGGCGTTGGTAGAACTGTAAAACTTAAACCAGCAATTTCGTATTTTTTGTTTTCTTCAAATTCAAATTCTGCAGGATCAGTCATAGGCGGTCTTCTTAAACGGAATAAAGTTGAACCGTTAAAATCCGGATTTTGTAACCAATCACGTTCATGTCCTGAAATATATACAGGCACTCCATAGTGTTTTCTACACTCATCTAATGACATAATATGATCGAAGTGAGCATGAGTCAATAATATCGCTTCAATCTTTACATTTAATTCGTCTACAGCTTTTTGTATTCTATCAAAACCTTCACCTGGATCTACAATAACCCCGCGTCCATCTTTATAAACTATATAGCAGTTTTCATCTACCATATCCATTACTATTCTTCTAATTTCTGCTTTTGCCATTTTCTCAAAACCTTTCCATAATTATTGTTATCTTTATTTTATCCTATTATTATGTTATTAACAAGTCTTGGTTAGTAGTTTTTTTACTTTACTTATATAATCCCTCTTCACTTGACCTTATTTAATATTTTTTTTATACTTGTATAATATGATTTTCATAAAAATTTAGTTTTTTGGGAGTGACTCAAAAATCGTGACTTTGGAAAAATCGATTTTTTATAGTCACCCCTGCACAGTTTATTAGATATCTAAAAAGCTTTTATAAAGCTTTTTAGATATCAATAAACTACTACGTCTATAAATTCTCATATGAACCTTGTTGAATTTTAGGACTTTTGAGACAGCCCCATTAATTTTCTAAGAAAAAAGGAGATTCAAAAATGAAATTAAATTCATTCGCTAAGTTTTCACTACTTAGTATTTCAATATTATTAATGTCACACCTTGCTATCTCTCCAATAATTCCAAATCTTTATAATTTTTATCATGGAAACAATCCTAATATTGGTCTGGCTTCTGTAGAAAGCTTAGCGACAATTCCTGCTATGATGATTACGATTTTTGTTCTTCTTAGCAACGGAGTTATTAAGTTTATTGGTAAAAAAAATACAGTTCTACTTGGACTACTGCTAATTTTTATCTTTGGTATTGTACCTGCCTTTACAACTAACTTTAAAGTTGTTTTAATTAGTAGACTTTTCCTTGGCGCTGGTATAGGTTTATTCAACTCACTTTCAATCAGTATGATAAGTGATTTCTTTGATGAAGAACACCGTGGTACAATGATTGGACTTAGAACTGCATTCTTAAATATAGGTAAAGCATTAACTACGTTTATCTCTGGATATCTACTAATTTACGGTATTCAATATACTTTTTTAGTTTATGCTCTAGCCCTTCCTATATTTATTATTTTCCTATTATTCGTGCCTAACACCGAAAATGTAAATAATAAAAAAGTTAGTATTAAATTCCATAAAGAAACTATCATTCTAACTCTTTTAACATTTTTAGTAGGAATTTCTTACATGGGAGCTACTATCAAAATTCCTACTCTACTAGCAGAAAAATATCACTACCAACCAGATGTAGCTAGAAATCTATTAACGATTCTTGCTTTAAGTGGTATTCTTTCAGGAGTTGTCTTCGGTATTCTTGTTAAAAGATTTAAAAATCTAACTTTACCAATTATGCTAAGTTTTATGACAATCGGAAGTATATTATTCGCTCTTACAAATAACATTGTTATATTCTATATCGCAGCTATCTTTATAGGAATCAGCTTTGTTGGAACAATGTCATTTAACTTCTTCTATATTTCTAATAAGCTAGAAAATAAATTTATAAACTTTGCGACAAGTGTAATTTTAGTAGGTGGTAATATCGGTGTAATTCTAACTCCAGTAGTTCTTACAAAAATTCCCGAAGCATTACATCTTGAAAAATATACAACTCCATTTTTCATAACTACAACTCTAATGTTTATTTCTACATTAGTTAGCTACTCAGTTTTAAGAAATAAAAAATAATATAAACAAAAAAAGGCACAACATAGATTTTCTACATTGTGCCTTTTATTATTAGCTATTTAATAATTCTTTGTTTTTCTCTAAAAATTCTTTTAATTCACTATCTGGTACTTGTCTAGCTAGTACTAAAGTTCTCAATGAAACATCATCAAGTCGACATGTAGCAAATACTGTCATATTATCTTCACCAGAAATCTTACTGTTTTCTAACCAGTTTCTAGAACCTTCTTTAAACATACTTATGAAGTTTTCCTTTTTATCACTAGCACTTGGAATTTGATATAATTTCGTATCTTCATGAACTACTTTAACTCCAGTCACTTCATAATAATACTTTCTCTCTGGTGTTTCTATAACGACCACTCTATGACTATCGAAATAATCTTTCTTAGCAAACCAGTTCATATTATTAAATACCCTAGTATCTAAGGTAATCTTCTTCTCTTCAATTCCTGCACGAGCATGACCAAAAATCCATTTAACATCACTTTGCTCTAATCCTGGTTTATTATCGAAATCCATAAACACTGCTCCGATATATGGAGCTGGCTTATTATCAATCCCAAATTCTAAATACTTAGAGTTATTCGTTGTCTGTAAGATTGGTTCCTTCAGAGAATCTCCTCCATCTCCTGGAACATACATGTATGCAATAACCTCATTATTTATTGCCTTCAAGTCTTTAAATTTATTTGATAAGTAATCTTTTTCAGCTTGATCTACTACATACTTATCATCTTTTTTCGATTCTTTATTAGACTCTACTTTATGTTCTACTTGAACTTGTGGTTCTTTAGAATTCTCATTCATATACGAATATAATCCAAATCCACCACCTACTAAAATCACAAGTAATAAAACATATTTAATAATGTTACTTAATAATGATTTGTTCTTCATAAAAATATTCCTTTCTAACATATTATTTCTTCATATAAAACTCCAAACTAGATTATATCATATTTTTTATAAAATTTCTTCAAAAATTAACTTAACTTCATTTTTTTAATATCACTTTAAAATTTAATCCATAAATATTTACCCAGCCACTATAATGTAGAAAATCGAACCTAATAGGTCCGATTTTCTACAAATAAGTTTTCTTACACTTGTCTAATATTTACAAAATCAGTAGGTGGAACATTCTCTTTTCCTAAGTCAGGTTGACCAGCTGTAATTAGGATAAGGTCACCCTCTTTTGCCAACTCTGATTCTTTAGCAAATTTCGGTGCTAAACTTAACATTTCTTCCATTGTTAAAGTATTTTCCTCTATAAATGTAGTTACTCCACGTGTTAATGCCAATTTTCTAGCTTTTTGTTTTGATGGAACTACCGCCAAAATTTCTACATTTGGTCTATAACGAGCTATAAATTTCGCCGTACTTCCTGATTTTGTATATGTAACTATATTATTAACATCGACAGAATCTAAAAGATATTTAGTTGATAGAGAGATCGCATGTGCAATATCCATTTGAAGGCTTCTATATTCTTTTGAATTATTATTAAGAACTTTATCTTGAGTTTCAATATAAGTAATTATTCTATCAACTGTTTCTAACGCTTCTTTTGGATAACTTCCTATAGCAGTTTCTTCAATTAACATAATAGCATCAACTCCATCGATAACCGCATTCGCTACATCAGACACTTCGGCACGAGTCGGTCTAGGATTATAAATCATTGAATGCAACATTTGAGTTGTTAAAATAACTTCTTTTATTGAAGCATTTGCTTTTTTGATTATTTCTTTTTGAATGCCAGGAAGATCTTGATATGGCAATTCCATACCTAATTCATCCCTATTTATCATAATTGAATCCGCAAATTGAATGATTTCATCAATATTCTCATACGCCTCTTTACAGTCAATTTTAACGATTAATCCAATATCTTTTTTCCCATTAGCATGTAAAATATCTTTAACTTTTCTAATTTCGTCTAAATTACTAACGAATGGGCAGGCAACAAAATCCACATCGTTTTCGCATGCAAACTGAACACTTTCTTCTTCAATTTTAATTAATTTATATTTACTTTCTGCATAAATATGATCTAAGTCATAAATAATCGCAGTATTTTTGTTTAATTTTTCTCTTAGTTCTTTAATTTTATTAATTCTATCTACACATTCTTCTGTGCTGCCATAATATGTATCAATAAGAACTGCATCCGCACCTTTTGCTACTATTTCTTCTAGTAGTCCTTCTGTACTATTTCCTAAAGTTGCTATTACTTTTGCCTTTCTATTCATAATATACCTACCTCGCATTTAAACGTTTTCTTTATGTTCTATTATAACACATTAAATACTGATTTTCTAGATAATTTTTTAAAGTTATTTATGTGAAATTGCAATCAATCTTATATTTTAAAAATTGAATAATATATTAAGTATTTTCTAAAGTTATCCTATGACATATGCTAAGTCCTTATTTTACAATATTTGAATACTAATTATATAAATTATTCCTGTAACATTCTTAAAATTTGTTTTTAAAAAAAAGAAATTATGCATTTCTTTGCATAATCTCTTTTATTTTATTTTTCTATATAGCTTTAATTAAAATTCAACACATTAAATAATAATTTCTTTTTTCGAAGTTACTATACCTGATTCAAGAAAATCTAGAAATTCACCGAATAAATGTTCCATTTCTGCATATGTATTTAAAGTATTTAACTCTTTTTTCACCTTAGCTCCACCTTTAATACCTTTCATGTAATATGCAGCATGTTTTCTCATTTCATGAACAGCTACTTTTTCAGGTTTAATTTCCATAAGTCTTCTCAAGTGAAGTAAACATACGTCTATTTTTTCTCTTGGCGTTGGTTCGTCAGTTAATTCTCCTGTTTCTAAGTACTTAACTGTACGATATAACATCCACGGATTCCCTAATGCAGCACGCCCAATCATTACCGCATCACAATTAGTATCATCTAACATTTTTTTAGCTAGTTCAGGAGACGTAACATCACCATTTCCTATTACTGGTATTTTCAATTCTTTCTTTACATCACGAATAACATCCCAGTTTGCTTTACCACTGTACATTTGAACTTTTGTTCTACCATGGATAGCTATAGCACTAGCACCAGCTCTTTCAGCGTTTCTAGCATTATCCATAATGAAGATATGCTCATCATCCCATCCCATACGCATTTTTACTGTTACTGGCTTAGAAACAGAATCAACTAATCTCGCTATTACTTCATATACCTTATCTGGATCAAGAAGTAGCTTACTACCCGCATCAACTTTAGTAATTTTCGGTACTGGACACCCCATATTTAAGTCAATAATATCAGCTTCTGTATTTTTATCAACATACTTAGCAGCTTCTACCAAAGTTTCGATTTCTCCTCCAAAAATCTGTAAACTCAATGGACGTTCTCTTGGATCGATATATAGCATATTCATAGTTTTTTTATTGTTGAATAAAATAGCTTTATCACTAACCATTTCTGCACACACTAATCCCGCTCCAAACTCTTTAGCTGTTAAACGGAAGGCAGCATTACAAACACCTGCCATAGGGGCTAATACTACTCTATTAGGTATTTCAATTTCTCTAATTTTAAACATTCTTTATCCTTTCTTTTTACAATTTTTCTTTATATACACTTATAGGTTCTGTTATTTTTTCTAATGATTCTTTAATATTTTTTCCGGCTATCTTAATATTACCGTACATTTCTGCTAAAGGAGCTAAAACAAAGTTTCTTTCATGAATATACTTATGTGGAACAACAAGTCTATCATCATTAAAAATTAAATTATTAAAAGCAATTATGTCTATATCTATAGTTCTATTTCCCCAATGTTCTTTACGAACACGACCTAGTTCTAGTTCTATTTTCTGAATGGTATCTAACAATTCATATGCACCTAATGAAGTTTTTACCTCTATACACATATTTAAAAAGTCTTGATTAGCCACCCCACCCCAAGCAGGTGTTTCATAAACACTACTTTGCAGTTTAATTTTCAAATTATTAGCTTCTATTTTTTTTAGTGCTTCTTTTAAATACTGTTCTCTTGGTTCTATGTTTGTTCCTAATGCTAAAATAATCATTATAATTTATAGAACTCCTCACGTAATATTTCCACTTTCACACCACATTGTTCAAAATGATAACTTATAGGTGCAGCTGGTTTATTAACTTTTAACCTAATCTTTTCAATCTGAGGAAATTCATTAAAGATATTCTTAAGAATCTCTCCTGCCAAACGTTCTAATAAATTAAAAGTGTTAATAGTGGCTGTATTTACTACCACATCTGCAATATCAGCATAGCTAATACTATCCGTCATTTCATCACTAAATAAAGCTTTTTGATAATTAAGCTCACATTCAATATCAAAAATAAACTTCTGCCCAAGTTTGTTCTCTTCTTCAAATAATCCATGATTAGCAAATATTTCTAGATTATTTATAAATAACTTTGTTTTCATGATCAATACCCCTCAATCATTATTTTGCTTAACTATAAAATTTTAACATATTTCTAGTTATTTCTCTAATAATTATACTCGCTTAAAATAGATTTTCATAAAAAAGACTTGAAAATAATAATTTTATAAAATCTTATTCTCAAGTCTTTTTAACATGCATTATTAGATAGTAAATAGAGTATTTAAATCTCAATATTATAAATAATACATATATTCTTTATTTATATTAAATTTTTTATATCTTAATCTTAATAGTTATTTAGAAAGTTTACGTCTGACTGCAAGTCCAACTAAAGCAATTAATCCTAATCCTGCCACTTCTGTACTTGAAGAATTTATACCAGTATTTGGTAATATTCTATCTTTTTTATCATCCTGAACTTTAGAAGTTTCTTGTGATATTTTATTTGTAGCAACTGTTCGTGCACTATTATTATTTACATGAACTGATGGAACTGATGATTGAGCTGCAATAACAAATGTGCTGAAGTGATTTGTATTGAAAGTAAGTTTTCCATCTGTATATGAAGTTTCTTTTATTTCTTCTAATACACTATCTTTAACGTGATACACTTTCAATTGTTGATTTTCATCTTTAGCCACTGCTAAAGTAACAACACGATTTTCACCTGTAGCTTTTAGTTCTTTACCATCTTTATCTTCAAAGTGAAGTTCTAAAGTTCTTACTACATTTAATTCTGAATTAAGTCCTTTAACTAATTCTTTTATTTTTTTAGCTCTTTCTCCTGTAATATCTTGAGCAACAAATTTACCAACATTGTTGATTTTCGATTCATCATATTTAACTGAGACTGTTACTCCATCAGCTAATCTAACAGTGCGTACATAATCTTCTCCTATTTTTTCAGAAGTAGCTATATTAGTAGAATCTTTTGGACTTTCAGGGTTAACTGTATTTACTGATGTTCCTGGTTGAACTGGAGTTGTTGGATTTAATCCAGGTAATACTGGAGCTGTTGGTTTACTAAAGTCGATTTGAACAACTACAGGATCGTGGTCAGAAGCACGCCCATGCTCTTCCATAAATGAAGCATTGATATGTACAGGAGAGAATACTACTTTATCCTTGATATTTTTAGAAATTAAAATATTATCTA
This sequence comes from uncultured Gemella sp., assembly GCF_963525875.1. Classification (GTDB taxonomy): domain Bacteria; phylum Bacillota; class Bacilli; order Staphylococcales; family Gemellaceae; genus Gemella. Next base: position 17,496 of record NZ_CAURMG010000002.1, read on the forward strand.
AACTTTGGTTACTTCCACGGTAGAAGTATGAGTATCTATCTCCTTGTTCATGTTCAGCCATTAAGTTAACAAGTTCATCTCCTACGATTGTTTTCACACTATCTGAGAATTCGAAATCATTGAAGTCTCCAGTAAGAACAAATTTCAAGTTAGGATTTTGACGTAATCCTTCTTTAATGAAGGCATTTAGAATTTTAGCCTCTTCAATACGTTTTGCTTTTGTATTTTCTACTGATGGTTGGTTAGAACCATAGATTGCATCATCACCTAATTTTGATTTTAAGTGGTTTGCAATTACTACTATTCTTTCACCTTTAAATTCAAATTCAGCAGCTAATGATTTTCTAACTTTCTCAAAATGAACACTTGTTGGATCAATTCTCGCTGGGTTTTTCTCAAGGTGACCATTTACAAAACGTGCTGCTTCTTCACTTCCACCTTTTTCTTTACCGATTAGTGTTACTCTATTAGGATTATATAAATAAGCTACCCTAATGTTAGCGCCTGGTTTACCACCGTCTTTTCCATCAACTGGAGCGATTTCAGTGTATTTATAATCTGGTCCACCAAGACTCTTAATTCTTTGAGCTAATTTCTCCCCACTCTTAACTCCATCAACAGTTCCGTCATTAACTCCACCATTGTTATCTTGAACTTCAATTAGAGTAATAATATCAGGACTATGAACTTCCTTGATAAATGAATTAGCAATTTTATCAACTTTTTCCTCTGGAGTTTCATCGTGACCATTGTTATTTGCTGAGAAGTTTTCAATGTTATATGAAGCGATAGTCAATTTATCTTCAGCTGGATAAATTTTTGAAACTTCACGTTTTAATCCACCATCTTGTATTGTCGGTACACTACTTGGATCAATTTTATACGTTTTATTTTTATATGTAACTACTCCTGAAATATTTTCATTAAAGTAGTCTTTTGCTTTTGCTACAAATGAATTTCCTACAGTTATTGGTAGTACTTCTGTATTTTGAACTCCTGGACGAAGATTCACTCCGCCAATATTATTAAGTTTTTGCCCTTTGTAATCTCCTGGTAATACATAAATATCACCTTTATATTGTGGACCTGTAACTTTAGGTTTAGTCACTTCTACAAGCATTCCCTCTAGACTTTCCCAGTAATCTAATGCTTCTGTCTCTGGACTATATTTTGTTGGAGTATTATCCACTATATCTTTAGGCATTTTTTCAGAAATATTTAATGCTTTCGGTAAGTCTGCTTTTCCTAATTTTGTTATAGTTGCGTTAATGATTTGAGTAACTGTTAAACTACCCGCTGGTTTTTTAAAAGTCTGTCCTGGTTTTACAGAGTATTCTTCCATATAACCTTCTTTAACAGTACCTTGAACTTTTAATAGGTCACCTGATTCTACTTTATCTTTTGAAGCAACATAGACTGCATCAGATGTTCGTGGATTATTATCAGAAACTTTATCTTGAACATAGAAACCTGTTTTATCAGTTTTTGTAACAACAACATTGTTAATAATTACTTCTTTTCCAGCTAAAGGACTTTCATGACTTTCTCCTTGTACTTCACCTACGTTCTTCACTTCTTTTGGAGCAGTTACTTGAGCTGCTGGCGCAGTTGCTCCTGCCGGTGTAACTTCATTTTTATCTGTTGTAGCTGGAGCAACTACTTCTGTCTTTACTTCTGCCGCAGAAACTTCATTTACTTCTGCAGATAAGTAAGTCGCACCTGCTCCTCCTAATACTGCACTTGCTAATAATATTGATAATTTGTATTTTTTCACAATATGAACTCCTTGTATATAAGTTTATGCTAATTATTTTACTATTAATTTAGTTAATAAGCAATATCAATTGTGCACCTTTTTTAAAAAAAATAGAGTTACTCGATAAAATCGTAATTTTGAAGAAAACGATTTTGTCGAGTCACCCCTTGCAAAGTTTATTAGATATCTAAAAAGCTTTTATAAATCAAATTTAGATATCAATAAACCACTACATCTATTATTTTCATATAAATTTTTTTAAAATTTAGGACTCTTGTGCTACCCTTAACCATTTAACGTTTAAAATTTTTGTTTGCTTAAAGGTTTTATATGTTGCCTTCCCTCTACCTTCGTGTAATGTAGTTGGAACAAAAATATTATTATATATTTTTCTTAATCCAAAGACTATATACTTATCTTCATCTTCTTTATAAAAAACAACTGATAATTTCATCGTATTTTTTCTTAAATCTTTATCTAAAATACAATAATTATATTTATTATCAATAAAGATCTCACCTATAAAATCATAGTGGTTAATTCTAGCTAATACTTCTCTAAATTCTCTATGTTTTTTATATTTAAATAAATCAAATCTGTTATTTTCTAATTTTTCTATGGTTTCATTTGCCTTATAACTAGTTATTTTATGGATTCCAAATAAATGATGTAAATCTAAAACATTGAATTTAACTATAAAATAATTCAATTTCTTGTAATTTGTTTCAACTTTACAAATATTACCATGAAATTTTCCTTTATAATCTTCATACAATCTTCTTAAAGTAACATTATCCATTTTTTCTCCATTAATAATGAAAAATTAAGCACGGATTAGAAATAGACTCTAATCGGGTCTCACGATTAGTCTTAGGTCTTCCTGACTAACTCCCTACTGTTGTGCTTCTTAGGCTTGTCTCAAGGGAACAGTTCTTAAGCTCTGCCAAGCAGTGCAATGTGCTTCTATTACACTTCTATATCGCTATAGATTACCATTAATGGGTCGAGATTGTTAAATATGACTTAAAATGTCCTCTTCATCTCTAAACTAATTTTAGTATAAACTTCTTTCTTTGTCAACTTTTCATATTAATTCAATAGAGAGTATATATTTCCCTCTTAAAATACCAATAAGAACTATGTTTAGCCTTATTTATCAGTCAACTTTCTCCTCAATTCAACGATAATAAATGATATAATAACTAAACCTACCATTCCTATAAAGACTAACCAAGTATTTTCTATTCCAACCTTATCAGTCAGTACTCCATTTACAGATAATAATACTGCTACAATGATAGATTCAAAAGTATAAAATATAGAAACTGTAGTCGTTCTATTTTCATCACTTTTCACCAAATATTTATGCATAAATACATTAATCTGTATGCTCATTAAAGTGAAAAATACAATGTACATCATAAATAATGCAAACTTAGCATATACATTTTGAATAAAAATAAACATTAATAGCATTCCAATATTTACTACTACAAATAAATATAAAATTCTTAGCTTCGATAATTTATCTGATAGTTTTTCGTATATAACACTTCCTAACATTCCACTAACCGATATACCAACCCAAATATATCCGATAATATCAGTGTCTATCTTTTCAAATACAGCTTGCCACTGGTTTGATGGACCAAGATCTAAGATAGAAGGAATAACAAACAGTAACATAAGAAATACACTACTTTTTATATATAGCGTCTCTTTTAACGAATTTTTCACCGTAACAAGTGAATCTTTTAACTTCTCAAAAGATATTTTTTATGTCTGTTCTAATTTTTTCATAAAAATGTATGTAAATAAAAACGAAATAATAAAAACTACCATACTTAAAATTATCGACAAACTTTTATAGTAAACATACGCGTACTTAGTACTAATAAATCCTATTACCGCAGAGAAAAATAGTGAATAAAGTGAATTTCTAGAAAGAACTTTATCTATATCTATTTCTTCATTATTTTTATTGTTCACATTGACCAACCAACTTGTTAATGTCCCTGAGTGAAACGATTCAGAAATTGCAGATAATATCGCAGATATATATAATAATATTAAACTATTGCTAAGCAGTAGGGCTAAACCTAATACTTTAAAAATCATACTAAATAATATACTGTTTTTTGCCCCTATATTATCGGTGATTGCACCACACGGAAGCTCAGTCATAAAAGACGCTAACCAAAAAATTGATAGATATAACCCGACTTCGGCAAAAGAAAAATCTTTCGATAGCAAGTAAATATATAAAATAGGATTAAAGAAAGATTGTCCGATTATAAATAAAATACTATATAAATAATAAAATTTTGTATTATTCATCTTCTTCCCCTACAATTCTATACATTCTTCCATAATTATCTCTTTCTAAGAACTTATAATCAACTAAATATCTTCTAATAAGTGAATAATCCGGATAAATCTCCTTAATTGCTTCATTTAACTCTTTCTCAGTAAACTCTAATGATTTTTCCTTTAACATCTCCAAAACTATTTGAAGTACAGGTATTTTATTCTTTTCTTTTTTTGGAATTGTTGTCAATCTCTCATCTTTAAAATATTTTACTTTGATTTCTTCCATAAAGCCACTTCCTTTCTATTAATAAATTTTATTTTTTTATATATTATTATATGAAAAAAATAAAAAAATGTAAACATAAAAACAAATCTCTAACACAGTTTAACCTATGTTAGAGATTTATGCAATCTAAATTAGTATTTAATTTTATTGACCCAAGACAAATACGTCTTCTGACTCTTTTTCTTCTTTTTTTGTTCCTTTGCTTAAAAAAGAAACTTTATTAGCGATAATAGCCATTTGATAATGTGTTACCCCATTTTTATCTGTATAGACATTATTATTCAAACTTCCAACTATATTCAGTAAGCTTCCTTTATCACAGTATTTTACAGTATTTTCTGCAGTTTTCCCAAAAGTTGTAAATTCAAAAAATTCTGTATCATAATTACCGTCTTTATTTTTAAAATCAGACTGCACCGCTAACGTTGCTTTAATATAATTTACTTTCTTATCACTTTCTTTTAATTCTGGTTTTTTTACTAGTCTTCCTATTAATATTACTTGATTTAGCATTATATATCCTCCCTTAAAAATAATAATTTAGATTGCTATAAAAACACTTGGAAGACTATTTTTTTATTATTTATGAATTAATGTTACAAATACTTCTCCATCTTGTAAAAACTCAGCATTAATGTAATTATCCCCATCAAAATGAAGCACTTTACCTGGTTTTACAACATGGACTTCTTCATCATTTAAGTACACCTTAACCTCCCCTTTAACACAAGTAAATATTACTAATGCTTCTGGATGGTTATGTTTTGGAATTGTATCACCTTTTTTCCCAATTTTTTTTACTAATTTAAATCTGTCATTTTTCTTTAACAATCCCGCTTCTTCAAAAATTACTCCTACACTCATACTAATTCTCCTTATTTTAATTTTATATCTATAAATATTTCCTATATAAACGTTTTCTTACTCTTATTATAAAACTTTTTTGTTAACAAAACAAATAAAATTCATGTCTTTTTCTAATTTTTTGAAGGTTTTTCCCATTTTAACAAATTGCTTTCTATTATCTTTTTTAAAACCGTTTTTAATTATTCTTAATGAATTTAGCACTCCTTCATCTGCCAGTAGTCCTGATACTGTAAGTAGCGTTAGTTTATCATGCATATTATTGACCGTTTTAAATCCTACATCTTCAAATAGTGATAGCCAATCCTCTTTAGATAATGGCGATACATTTACATTAATCGCATCAGATAATTGATTTGTAGTTTCCTCATAATTGTTCAATAATAAGATATCATGAGTCAAGAGTAATCCTCCTGGCTTCAATACCCTATAATACTCATTTAATGCTTTTGCCTTACTCTTATTACTAAACATAGTTAACATCGCTTCATTAATAATATAATCAAAACTATTATCCGAAAATTCTAAATGAAAGGCATCAGCTCTAATAAATTCAATATTCCTAAGATTATTTTTCGCCGCCTCTAGTTGTGCTTCTAATATTGCTACTTTATCCACGTCTATTCCTATAAAATTAGTTTTTGGATATTGTTTAGCTAAAGCAATCAGATTCACTCCTTTATTACAAGCAACCTCTAATATTCTATCACCTTTTTTAAACTCTATATGGGCTAATAAAAAATTGGTACCTTTAATTCCGCCAGGTCTTAATCTAGTTTTACCTAAATTTTTTAAAAATTTGTGTCCCATTTCCTTTTTCATAATATCACTCCTTAATATATGTTATACTTATATTGTACAATAAGATAAATAGAAAATCTAGAAATAAATGATAATTACTATCGATTATTTCTAGATAATTTAGTTTAATTCCTTTTAAAAATGATTATATGTATATGTTCCTTGCTCCTTATTTTCTACCGCAAAGCGAACAATTTCTTTACCTAATACATCAACTTCTATAGGACTATATTTTTTAGACTTTCCTTTTAATACAAATTGAAAAATTGGTGCTACCTTCATAAATATTTCTTCTAAAAACCTTTTATCATCGCGCTTGCTTATAAGGAGTGATGGTTGAAAAATTCTTAAAACACCAAGATTCATTTCCTTTAATTTATCCTCTAACTCACCCTTTAACGAATTATAAAAATTTTTTGAATTACTATTCGCTCCTATAGCAGAAACAACATTAAAACTTCTCACTTTTCCTTCACAAAGTTTAGCGAAGTTCACAGTATAATCAACATCAATCTTTCTTTGATTTTCCTTTGAACCTGCTATTTTTATCGTTGTTCCAAGACTAGCAAAAACATCGGACTTAACTAATATACTAGTATTAAAATCTATCTTTTCAAAATCTATAATTATTTTAGTTAGTTTATTATCATCAGGAAGTTTTTTTATTGATTTTCTTCCTAGAACATAAACCTTTGTATAAAAACCATCTGCTAATATATTCTTTAATATCTCTTTTCCTACCGCTCCAGTAGCACCAATAATTATCGCTGTTTTTTTCATTCTTATACCTCTCTAAAATAATAATGAAATTAAAGCTAAGATTGGTAATCCACCTTGCTTTAATACTATTTTTTTATCACTTGTTAGTCCGCCGTATATTGCAACAAGAATAATGTAAACCAATAACAGTCCTACAATCTCTTTAGGATTTTTCGAGAAAAATGTTCCATATAGAAGTCCAGCTCCTATTAACCCATTATATATACCTTGATTTTTAAATAATGTATTCAAACTAGGTCTTTGTAATTCTTCCTTTGTAATATTAAACACTCTACTTGTACTATCTGAATCTGTAGCAAATGTCTCTAAATACATGATATAGAAAAATAACCCCGCTACTAATACTGTTAAAATTATTGTAATTATACTCATCCTAATACCTCTTTTTAAATTAAATTATTGTTAAACTTTTTAAGTAGTACTATCAACTGTTTTAGATCTTCATCAGTAAATTTATTCCCAAGTATCTGGCTAATATCAGTTTCTTCAGTACATTGGTCTATTTTATTTTTTGATGTTTCTGTAATTCTTACATATACTTCTCTATTATTTGCTTCATTGCGACTTTTTTCCACATATCCCTCTTTTTCTAATTTATTTATATGCCTTGTTATTGCCGCTGCATCTATCTCTAAAATCTTAGATAGCTGTTTTGGTGTAGCTACATCAACTTCATATAAGTATTTAATAATTTGAAATCTTGTTAGGCTTATTCCTAATCTTTCCTCAAAAATGTAAGCAATCTTTCTCTCTAATACTTTCAAATCATGTAGTAAATTCACATATTCTTTTACATCCATTTGCATACTCACCTCTTTCATTGATCAGTCAATCATCATATAATTAATGATACATATTAACAATTGATTTATCAACGATTTAGTTTGTAAGATATTTCCTGACATGAATTGTAAGGTATTTTCTAAAAGAAAAAAACTTTATAAAAAGGCATTTACAAAGGTTTCTTGCTTATATATAATATTTTTATAAGTTAACTTTTTTCAAAAGTAAACTATTTATTAAAAGATTGACGTCAAAACTTCTAATAAAAGAAGTAAAATTTAATTTAATACATTATTGAAGTAAAGGAGGAATTTTTATGTTCTCATTTTTAAAAGCTTCAGCGCCAAAACCGAGAATCGACAGTTCTCGCACTGATGCTGAATATAAAAAACTTCGATGGCAAGTATTCTCAGGAGTGTTTATTGGATATGCAGCATACTATCTAATTAGAAAAAACTTCTCACTTGCTATCCCTTATTTAATTGATCAATACGGTTACTCTAAAGCTGACTTAGGGAAAGTTTCTCTTGCTCTATCATTGGCTTATGGTTTCAGTAAATTCATCATGGGTAACGTTTCAGATAGAAGTAATCCTAAGTACTTTATTACTATTGGTTTAGTTGCTTCTGCTGCTGTCAGCTTAATTTTCGGTCTTGTTCCTGCAGTGCTTTCTTCATTAACATTAATGATTTTCTTATCAGCACTTAACGGATGGTTCCAAGGTATGGGATACCCACCTGGTGCTAAAACAATGACTAACTGGTTCTCTGCTTCTGAGCGTGGTGCCTGGTGGAGTTGGTGGAATGTTTCTCACAACCTTGGTGGTGGATTAATCGGCCCTCTTGCTCTTTTAGGACTTTCAGTTTTTGGTGCTTGGCAATCATTATTCTACTTACCAGCGACTATTGCTATTATCTTAGCAATTATCATGTTCTACCTAATGAAAGATACTCCAGAGTCTGAAGGTTTACCTCCAGTAGATGAATGGAAAGGTGAAAAAATTGTAGAAAAAGTTGAATCTGCTCACACATTATCAGCAAAAGATATCTTCTTTAAATACATTATTAATAATAAATACCTATGGGCTATCGCAGTAGCTAACGTATTCGTATACTTCGTACGTTACGGAATTATTGACTGGGCACCTACTTACTTAAAAGAAGTAAAACACTTCTCTGTTGACAAACAAAGCTGGGCTTATTTCTTATATGAATATGCAGGTATCTTCGGTATGCTAACTAGTGGATACTTAAGTGATAAAGTATTTAAAGGACACCGTGCTCCTCCAATGTTATTATTCTTAACTGGAGTTCTTGTAGCTGTGTTCATTTACTGGAAAAACCCTCCAGGAAACCCATTAGTAGATAATATCTGTCTTGTAGCTATCGGATTCTTAATCTATGGACCTGTTATGATGATTGGTCTTCAAGCAGCAGACTTAGTTCCACGTGTTGCTACGGGTACTGCAACTGGTCTTACTGGTTTATTCGGTTACCTACTTGGATCAGCAAGTGCTGGTTACGTTATGGGTAAACTTGTTGATGTCTTTGGATGGAATGGTGGTTTCTACGCATTAATCGTTTCTTGCGTATTAGCATTTGTATTCATCTCACTAACACTATTCAAAAAAACATCTAAACAGTTAGAAAATTAATAAATAAATATCTCTGTCAGACAAGATTTTTAATCCTCCTTATTCTGATAGAGATATTTTTCTTTTGGTTATAAGATAAGGTTATTTTTTAAATATTCCACTAATTCACTTCTTTTTTTAGTATTTGTTTTTTCCATAAGACGTTTTTTGTATGTATCCACGGTTTTAACACTTAGGAACAATTTCTCTCCAATATCTGTCAGAGTATACCCTTCTACTATATATCTCCCTACTTCTTTTTCTCGTTCACTAAGTTCTATTTCTTTATCTTCTTTAAATAGTTCATAGAAGATTTTAGCATACTTATCATTTAAGTATATTTCGTCTTTTACTATAACTTTCTCAATTGCTTGCAAGATCTCTTCATGAGCAGTGCTTTTTGTTACATATCCCGAAGCTCCCAATCTAAAAGCTTTTTTTATATATGATTTATCTTCATGCATACTTAATATGATTACTTTAGCATCGAGTTTTTTCTCTTTTATAATTTCTAATATATCGTACCCACTACCATCAGGCAATGAAATATCACAGATAAATAAATTATATATATTGTCTTTAATTTTTTCTAAAAATTCAGTTTTACTTGCACAATCATCAATAACACTAATTTTTTCATCATCTTCTAAAAGCACTTTTATACCAATTTTTATTAATTTATGGTCATCAATCAATAATATCTTCATCAACTTTCTCCTCTATCACTTCAGTATTAAATTTACAAGTTAGTATTGTAGAATATTTTTTATTATGTAAAATCTTAAACTCCCCTGAAAAATCTAAGATCCTTTCTTGCATTCCATAAATCCCTAATCGTCCTTCTTTTTTAGCCTTCTCTACACGTTCTTTAGCTAATCCAATACCATTATCGGCAATACTCAAGATAATGTAATCTGCATTCCCATAAAGTTTAATCTGTACTTCTGTTGCACCTGAATGGCGTTTTATATTAGACAACGATTCTTGAATTATACGATAGAGCGTTATATCAAAATTATTATTCTTCCCACCATTATAATTTGTATAAAAATCCACTTCGATATTATATAATTTTTTATAATCATCTATATATTTTATAAGAACTTCTTCTAAACTTAATTCTGAACTTGGTGGTCTTAAATTTACTGCAATATTTCTTATGTTTGTTAAACTATTTTCTATCTCTGTTTGTATTAATAGTAATCTATCTTTTTTTCTTTCATCACTTTCTTTTTCTACAAGATTACTCAATAAAAACAACAAACTTGCTAAAGATTGACTTACCTCGTCATGCAATTCCCTAGAAAGCATTTTCCTTTCTTCTTCTTGAATTCTGAATATTTTGTTTAATAAATAGTTATTCAATTTCTTGTTTTTTCTATTTGACTCAACCATTTCATTAATAGAGCTAACAAGAACATGGAAATCACGGCTATAATTATCTTTTTCTATTTTTTTTCTATAGTCTCCTTCTCTTATAATTTCATCTGTAACTAAAGTTAAATCTTGAACAGGGCGCTCAATCATTTTTGAAATATAGTAAGCAATTATTAACAGCATAAGAAATACCATCATATTTAGAAATAATATTCTTGAAAACTGCGTGTACGTTTTAATATAAATATCTTTTGTGTAAAATCCTATTCTTATATATCCGATATTTACATCATCTATAGGCGAAATATATTCTAATAATTCTCCTCTTGAGCTCTCATATCTTTTAAAACTATTTAATTGATCTGTATTAAATGTTAAAAGCTTCTCTGGAACGCCTTTTAAAGTTTTCCCCAATATATTTTTCTCGTTATCATAAATAATTATATATGCTACCTCTTTATTTACAGATGCACTATGAATTTTTTGATATATTTCATAAGTATTTTCTGTTTTTATGTTCTCTGAAATATTTCCTGATAATTGGTAGTAAGTTTGAGTTATTCTATCTTTCAATGCACTTTCAAGTATATTTTTATTATTAGCATACGTATATACTAGAACAACACTCAAATATACTGTATAAATTACCACAAAAAATATTATAATTTTATTTTTTATCTTCAACTTATCCATTTTCTAATCCTCGCTTATTAGATTTGGATAATCACTTGCTTTTGTTTCTACATATTTTTCAATCTGAAGTTGAGATAATGTATTCTTTATTGAATTATCCTTGTTTATAGAAAGTAATATATTCTTAATTTTTTCTTTATCTTCATAATTTTTATGACTAACTACTGGACCAGTCGCTACCTCTGGAAATGTCTTTATTACTTTAACATTGTTAGCTACTCCTGGAAAATTATTTTGTATATATTGTAGAGCCCAGTCATCAATTATAGCTGCCGACGCTGTTCCACTTGCAACTTGATTTATCGATTCTTCATGGCTATGCGTAAAATAATTGCTACTAAAAAATTTATTAACTGTCTTCCCATTCTTTTTAAGATAATCATTTAATGCCAAATAGCCAGAATAACTGTAAGTATCAACAAAAGCAAAATTTTTATTTTTTAGATCTTCTATTTCTTTAATATTAGAATCTTTTTTCGTTATAACTATAGGGTGATAATACGCCTTCCCTCTATTTGGTCTAGCTAAAAGTTCCAATGAAGCCTTATCTTCATATAATGAATATGCTCCTGTCGATAAAAATGCAATGTCCACTTTATTATTTTTCAGCAAAATATTTATGTCTTTATAACTTTTTTTCTGAATTAACTTCACTTTTTTATTCAGCTTTTCACCAATATAATTGGCCAATTCTTTCTCTAAAATATAACTCTTATTATCACCTGCAACAGAAATTAAACCAATCCTTAAAGTTTCATCATCTTTAACACTATTATCCATCGATTCTGTAACATTTGAGAAATCTATGTATTCATCTTGTTTATCTTTTAAAATAAACGGAAGTATTATTAATAATACAACAGAAAGAATTACTACAAAAAAACTAGTAACTATTCTCTTCATTTTTCTTTCCCCCAATTATTATAAAACTTTTTATTACACTAAAAACTATTTTAAAATATCCACCTAATTATATAATATTATATTTTTAAAACTATATTATAGTATAAAATTTATGTTAAATTGTTTTTACTAATAGTATAACATTATATTAATAATAGAAAAAGAGAAAATCACACATTTTAATGTAAGTGATTTTCCCTAACTAATTCTATAAATATTTACTAGCCTCTCTTAAGCTAAGATTAGCCATATTCTCTCTATTCTTTTCTATGAATTTCGTTACCCACTCTGGATTAAATTTTGAATAATCTCGAAGTGCCCAACCTACTGCTTTATTGATAAAAAACTCATTATCATCGAGATTGGCTAAAAGAATTTTTTCTAATAATTCTTTGTCTACTTTTTCTTTAAATGAAAGTTGGTGTAACATAGCAACTCTTCTTAGCCAAATATTACTATCCTTACTCCATTCTAACATTAATTGATCCAATCCTTCAAAACGGATAACTAGACTCCCAACTACTTTAGCAAGTAAATCAATAGTATCCCACCATGATTTAGTTACGATCAAAAATTTTAACCTAGAAATATCATCTCTTTTTAAAAACTTTTGCATTGTTTTTAAATAATAGACAACTACATATTGAAATTCTCTTTCCTCTTTGTTCCAACAACTCTCAACAAAATTCCAATCAATGGTTTTAGTCTTTCTAGCATCTGGAAAATATTTCTTATATATTTCTGTTCTAGTTGCACCACGCACACCTAAAAATCTAAACTTATCTTGCATATATCTCTCCATTGATACTGCAAGAAGTTCATTACGATTTTTTTCAAGGTCTGAAATTAATTTGCTTAGATTCATATTATTTTTTGTTTCTATCTCTTATTTTCTAAACTTGCTTTAATGAATCCTGCGAATAATGGATGTGCTTTTTCTGGACGAGATTTGAATTCTGGGTGGAATTGACCAGCTACAAACCATGGGTGTTCAGGAATTTCTACGATTTCAACTAACTTACCATCTGGACTAACACCTGATAATACCATTCCTTTGTTAGTTATACGATCACGATAGAAGTTATTAAATTCATATCTGTGACGATGACGTTCTGTAATATTTAGTTCACCGTATTCTTTATGAGCAACTGATCCTTCAGTTAATGTACATGGGTAGCTTCCTAAACGTAGCGTTCCTCCCATTTCTACTACATTTTCTTGGTCAGGTAGTAAGTTAATAATTGGATATGGCGTATTTGGATCTAATTCTGATGAATGTGCTCCAGTTAAACCACAAACATTACGTGCAAACTCAACAGCAGCAAGTTGCATACCTAAACAAATACCGAAGAACGGAACTTTGTTTTCACGTGCATATTTGATTGTAGTAATTTTACCTTCAACTCCACGATCACCAAATCCACCTGGTACAAGGATTCCATCCGCATCTTTAAGATACTCGTGAACATTTTCTTCTGTAATATCTTCAGATTGAATCCAATCAATTTTCACTTTAGCATTATGTTTATACCCTGCATGTTTTAGAGATTCTACTACTGAAATGTAAGCATCGTGAAGCTCTACATATTTACCTACTAATGCGATTCTTACATCTTCTTTTAAGTTATCTACTCTATCAACTAACGATAACCATTCCGTCATATCCGCTTCTGGTGCTGTTAAACCAAAGTGTTTTAAAACGATATCGTCAATTTTTTGAGCTTTAAGATTTACTGGTAATTGGTATAAATTACTTACATCACGACTTTCAATAACATTTTGTTTCGGGATATCACAGAATAATGAAATTTTAGCTCGTAATTCATCATTTAGAGCAAGTTCATTTCTAACTACGATAATATCTGGTTGAATACCTAAACCACGTAATTCTTTAACAGATTGTTGTGTAGGTTTAGTTTTCATTTCTCCAGCAGCTTTGATATATGGTAATAACGTACAATGAATAAAGCATACATTTTCACGACCTAAATCACTACGAATTTGACGAATTGCTTCTAAAAATGGTAATGATTCGATATCTCCTGTCGTTCCACCAATTTCTGTAATAACTACATCAGCATCACTAGATTCACCCGCTAATAATACACGTGATTTAATTTCGTTTGTTACGTGAGGAATAACTTGAACAGTTCCCCCTAAATAATCTCCACGACGTTCTTTTTCAATAATTGAAGAATAAACACGTCCTGCTGTTACATTAGAATATTGTCCTAAATTAACATCGATAAATCTTTCATAGTGTCCTAAGTCTAAGTCTGTTTCCGCACCATCTTCTGTAACGAAAACTTCCCCGTGTTGATACGGACTCATTGTTCCTGGGTCAACGTTTAAATACGGATCAAATTTTTGTAATGTTACTTTTAATCCTCTATTTTTTAGTACACGACCTACTGATGCCGCTACAATCCCTTTTCCTAATGATGATACTACTCCACCTGTTACAAAAATATACTTTGTCATTGTGTTCTCCTTCTATTAAAAATAATAAACCCCCTACGAAAATATCGCAGGGGGATGGTTTCTTAAATCACTCTTTAAGAGTGCCCGTATATTATTCTAGCATAATGAACTATTTTTAGCAACTAAAATAATTCGAACTAATAAATTTTCTTCTGTTAGCTATTAAAAGAATTTAATTTCTGAGAATGGATAGTATCTTAAGCTTACTTTTCCAATCATAGCTTCTTTCTTAACAAATCCGAACACACGACTATCAGTACTGTGTTGTCTGTTATCTCCTAATACAAAGTATGTACCTTCTGGTACAGTTTTAGATTTTGTACTACTTAAATATTCAATATTAAAATCTGGAGTAAATGGTGCAGTTCCAGAAGCTTTAGCTTCTTTTATTTTTTGAGCTAAATAAGGTTCTTCTACTTTTTCACCGTTAACATATAATACATCATTTCTGTATTCTATTGTATCTCCAGGAATCCCGATTATACGTTTAATATAATCATCAGTCTCATTCGCATGGAAAACTACCTCATCTCCACGCTCATAATTTTTATTAAACTTATTAACGAATACTTTATCGTTATCAGCAAATGTATAATCCATTGAATGACCTTTTACTGTGAAAGGTGCAATAACATATGTGCTTATAAGAAGATAGATAGCTATAGATACAACAACAACTACTACCCACTCCATTATTTCTCTAAAAATTTTCACTGGTATATCCCTCTTTTATTTTATTTATGATTAATAATTCTATCATATATTAATAGAAAAATCAAAAATATTCTTTCTTTGATAAATTAAGTATTAACAATATAAGCTTAGTTTTTTTTATTTAATACATTACACAAACAAATATAATTCAATATATCTGCATGCCTATACAACTTGTAAGCACTTTTATTGTATTTTTTTGTCGATATGCTATAATTATTTATACGGGAGTCTGTGAACAGTCTGAGAGGAAATAATAAAATTTCGACCGAACCTGATCTGGGTAATGCCAGCGTAGGTACACTTAACTTAAAGACAAAACCTGGACCCCTTAAAGTTGTAAGGAGGTTTTTTATTTTGATAAATTGCAGTATTGCATTACAAATTCTTCCACTTGATAATCATGATGGAAGACTAGAAATTATAGATAAAGTTATCTATTTTCTACAAAGTAAACATTCTAATGTAAAGGTTACTCCATTCGAAACAGTCATTGAAGGTGAATTTAACGACTTAATGGATAGTCTAAAAGAATGTTTTGTCCTAGCGGGTGAGGACAGTAATAATATATTTGCTAATGTGAAAATTAACTACGGAGATATTTTAACAACAGATGAGAAGATTAAAAAATTTAATTAATAAATATGCTGCTCTTATATCTATGTTGTGCTTAGTTATTATTTGGCAAGGAGCTGGATTTTTAGCTTTATTACCTAAATACATTATTCCTACACCTATTGAAATAATAAGAGCATTTATAAAAAACTACGATCTATTAATTTTTCACAGCAAAATCACCCTACTTGAAGCTATTATCGGTCTATTTTTAGGAATTGTAATAGCTTGGCTTCTTGCTTTAATTATGGATAGTATACCTATATTTAACAAGTCTATCTATCCACTTCTTGTCCTAACTCAAACTATTCCAACAATTGCAATAGCCCCTATACTTGTATTATGGTTGGGATATGGACTTACTCCAAAGATTGTACTAATCGTCTTAACGACAACTTTCCCAATAGTAGTGAGTATTCTCGATGGATTTAGAAACTGCGATAAAGACATGATTACATTATTGCAGCTAATGAATGCCAGTAAATTACAAATACTTTGGCATGTTAAAATTCCTACGAGTTTAAGTTATTTCTATGCTGGGCTTAGAGTTAGTGTTTCTTATGCCTTTATCGCCGCTGTAGTAGCTGAATGGCTTGGAGGTTTTGAAGGACTAGGAGTTTATATGATTAAAGCAAAAAAACTATTTGAATACGATACTATGTTCGCAATTATAATACTAGTATCAGTTATTAGTTTATTAAGTATTGAACTTGTTAAACTAAGTGAGAAAAAATTTATTAAATGGAAATATATAGGAGAAAATCATGAAAAAGATATTAACTAGCATTTTTACTTTTATTTTAGCTATATCACTAACTGCATGTGGAACTGTAAATAAAAATGCAGAGAAAAAAGAACTTAAAAAAGTAGATTTCGTTCTTGACTGGGCGATTAATACAAACCACACTGGTCTATATGTAGCAAAAGAAAAAGGTTACTTCGCTGAAGAAGGTATTGATCTTGATATTAAACCAGCACCTGAAGATAGTACTTCTGACTTAATTATTAATAATAAAGCACCTTTTGGTATTTACTATCAAGACACTATGGCTAACAAACTTTCTAAAGGAGCAGGAATCACTGCTGTTGCTGCGATTATTGAACACAACACATCTGGTATCATCTCACTTAAGAAAAACAACATTAAAGAGCCTAAAGATTTAGAAGGTAAAAAATACGGAACTTGGAATGATCCAGTAGAATTAGCAATGGTTAAATCACTAATTCAAAAACAAGGTGGGGATGCTAATAAATTAAACTTAGCTCCAAACACAGATACTAACTCTGTAACACCATTAGAGAACGGACTTTTTGATGCAGCTTGGATTTACTATGCATGGGATGGTAAATTAGCTGAACACATGAAATTAGATATTAACTACTTCTACTTAAAAGACTTCAATAAAGACTTAGACTACTACTCTCCAGTAATTATTGCCAATAACGATTACTTAAAAGAGAATAAAGAAGAAGCTAAAAAAGTTCTTAAAGCTATTAAGAAAGGATATGTCTATGCTATGGAACATCCTGAAGAAGCTGCAGAGATTTTAATTAAAAACGCTCCAGAATTAAAAGATAAAAAAGATTTCATCGTTGAATCTCAAAAATATCTATCTAAACAATACGCAACAAACAAAGACCACTGGGGTGAATTTGACGCTAACAGATGGAACGCATTCTACCGTTGGATTAACGAAAACAAAATCACTGAAAAACCTCTTGCAGAAAACACAGGATTCAGCAATGACTTTATAAAATAATGAACGTATTATCAATAAAAAACTTATCTTTCAATTATCCAAACAACAAAATACTACATGATATAAACATTCATGTCGACAAAGGTGAAGTAGTTTCTATACTTGGAGGTAGTGGTGTCGGTAAAACTACACTCTTCAATATTATCGCAGGTATAAATCCACTGCAAACTGGTGAAATATCTATAAAAGGAAATACTGACTATAAAGGTCGCGTAAGCTACATGCTTCAAAAAGATTTATTATTAGAACATAAAACTATTATTCAAAATATTATACTCCCTCTTTTAATAAGAAAAGTTAACAAAAAAGAAGCTGAAGAAGAAGCGATAAAAAATCTAAAGCTATTTAACCTTTATGACTATAAAGATAAATACCCAAGTGAACTAAGCGGAGGTATGCGCCAAAGAGTTGCACTTCTTAGAACATACATGTTCAAAGAAGAACTATTCTTACTAGATGAACCATTTAGTGCTCTTGATGCTATTACGAAAATTTCACTACATTCATGGTATCTAGAAATTAAGAATAAGCTAGATTTAACAACCTTACTTATTACTCATGATATCGATGAAGCTATCGATTTAAGTGACAGAATTTATATCATAAAAAATAAACCTGGTGAAATAGTATCTGAAATAAGAATTAATTTTGACAAACAAGATCAAGACGAACAAAAATTAAAATATAAAAAAGAGATATTAAAAATACTTGGATTATAACAATACACCCTAGTGCGATTTGATCACACTAGGGTGTATTATCTTAATTATTTATAAATACTATATCTTTTATTAATCAAGTAGATTAATATTGCAGGAATAACCACAAATAACATCAACTTATAGCCAAATACTTCTAAAGTTAAAAATATCGGTGCGATATACGTTTTAGTTGCCGCAGAAAATACTAAACAATATCCTAAAGCTGCGGTTACAAATATAGGAAGTCCTAGCCAAGTACCTAATATTACACCACAAGTCGCCCCAATAGCGAACAACGGAGTAACCTCTCCTCCACTATAACCAATTCCCGTACAAACAGCAGTTAAGATTATTTTTAATATAAAATCATAAATTTTAATCTGTTCAAAGTGCGTAAAAGAAAGACCAATTAAATTCGTTCCTAATGAGACATATCTATACTCAAAAATAATACTAACAATAATAAAAATACCTAAAAGAATCCAACTAATTTTACTACTAAAAGCAACTAGTTCTTTGATTTTTCTTTGAAGCAATACAAATAAAATTCCTACAAATACAAAAATTACTCCTATTAAAATTAATTTTAATATGAATACTACATCTATATTCACTTTACTTATATCTACATCAACAAAAAACTTCTCTAATCCCAATTTATGAGATACAAATGCACTAATGTAAGCTCCAACTACATACGTTACATATTCATAAAATTTTCTAAGCGAAAATCTAAATTCCTCACTAACAACTTCTAAAATAAATACTACCGCTGCTAAAGGTGTTTGAAATAAACCAGCAAAACCACAGATCATCCCTAATTTAACAAAAAACTGTTTCTTTTCTTTGCTAAAATCATCTGCTGCCATGTTTCCGCCAATAGCTCCTCCTAATTGAACAGCAACACCCTCACGACCAACACTTATTCCAAATCCATGTGCCAACAAAGTATTCAACGTTAATATAAATGGAAAAGTCCATGTTACTCTTTCTTTCTTCGTAGTTGCCGCTTCTATAAAATATTTCATTCCAATTTTATTTGTTTTTAAATATTTGTTACTATATCTTGTAAAAACTAATATAAATGGTGTTAATATTATCAAGAATTTATAATAATCACTAGTTAACTCTATAAGTTTTAATAATACCTGCCCAAATACTGAACAGCAAATTGCTATTAATAAAATTAAACCTATAAGCCTTATATAATAATTTTTCAACATATTATTTTTGATTTTCTCCTTGTATAAAATAACAACGGAGCGACTTAATTTTATGATTCACAAAATCAACTTTATAAAATCGCTCCCTTACAAACTTATTTATAATTTTTTCTTAAAAGATAATCTCGTTTTCTTCGGTTGATCAAAACTAAATCCTTCACCAATAATATCATGAACTTCGGTAATTGTCACAAAAGCACGTGGGTCAATTTTATATACTATTGATTTTACTTTACCAATCTCATTTCTAGAGACAACACAATATCCTATATTCAAATCTTTTTTTGAATAGCTACCCTGTCCTTTAATATAAGTAAGACCACGATTCATATCTTCTTGAATTCTTTTAGTAATAGTCTCAATTTCTGATGAAACAATCATTACTCCTTTACCTGGTACTCCACCTTCAACAACATAATCTATCATTTTTGTACAAATAAATATATAAATTAGAGTATATAATATCGCAGGATAACTTTTTACTACTACAAATGTTAAGGCAATAATTACCCCATCTAGAATTTGTATAATTCTACCAATAGAACTTCCAGTATATAGTTGTACAATTTTAGCAACAATATCAACACCACCTGTAGTACCACCAGCAAGAAATACTATTCCTAGACCTATTCCAGCTATTATCCCACCAAACACAGCAGCTAATAACCTATCTCCACCTAAGTCAATAGATATATTATACTTCTCGAATATTCCAATCCAAAATGTCAGCATAAAGATACCATATATTGTATACATCATAGTTTTTTTATCTAACATCTTGTACCCAATTATTAAAAGAGGAATATTAACTAACATTGTCCCGATAGAAACAGGTAATCCAACAGCATATAAAAGTAATAGTGCTATACCAGTCCCTCCACCTTCTGCAAGTTTATTAGGTACGTTAAAATGCATAATAGAAAATGAGTAAATAGCACAACCTAATGAAATAATTAACAATTCTTTTAGTATTTTTCTAAAATTTAAATTTTTAATATTATTTCCCATAATACACCTCCTAAGAATAATCGTATCCTAATTATAACAGTTTATAACATGATTAACAACACCAATAATTCATAATTTTTCACCCTAAATTACTAGAAATTTTATATTTTCTTAGACTTTATTTGAAATTTGTACTATAATTATAATATCACTATTGGAGGTTAATTTAAAATGAATAAAAACTTCATACCAAATTATCTTACCCTGTGTAATATTTTTTGTGGGTTTATGTCGATTCTAACTACAGCTCACGGATATTTCGTTTGGGGTACTGTCTTTATTATATTAGCTATGCTTGCAGATAGATACGATGGTATCGTAGCAAGAAAACTTGGTGTAGTTTCTGAAATTGGTCATGATTTAGACTCATTATGTGACGTAGTTAGTTTCGGAGTTGCACCAGCAACACTTATTTTTGAAATATTTATTACTAATGATAAACCTTCTACTTTCTTAATGATAGTAGTGGCCATACTTTGCGGAGTCTATGTATGTTGTGGAGCTTATCGTTTAGCAAGATTTAACGTTACAAAAATGAAAAATGGATACTATCAAGGTGTTCCAATAACTACTTGTGGAACAGTTCTTGCTTTTTTATCTCTATTTAAACTACCAAGTATCGCAATGCTAATTTTATTAGTACTAAGTTCTTATTTAATGATAAGTAACTTAAAAATAAAAAAAATATAAAAAAAGGTTGTATATTGTAATATATATATCAGAAATCCGATATATATTTACTAATATACAGCCTTTTTATCTTATTTATACTACTCTTACTTTAAATCCACTACTAGCTAAAACTATTATAAACAACTACTAATTACCTCTACTAGTTCCTCTGGATTCTCCCAAGCCATCGAGTGTCCAGCATTTTTTACTACTTTTACAGTTATGTTATGTTTTGGTAATTCTTCAAAATCCATGCTAGGTAGTGTCTTTTCTCCGAAAATAAAGTATCTAGGTACATTATAACTATACAATAAACTACGCCAAGAATTTTCTCTTACTACTACCGCATCGCGAGAAATCTGATAAGCTGCCTCTGGTAACCAATTTTTTAATGTTGCTGCCCACATAGTGTTTTTCCCGCTTTCGCAGTATTGTATTAATCTTGTTATACTTTTTTTATAGTTTTCTTCAGTGTATTGAGCTACAGCCCAGCTAGTACGCCCTTTAGTCGCAGGATCAAGGTTAGGTTCAGTTAATATCAATCTTTCAATTCTTTCCTCACATAACGAACACAATTCTATAGCTATAGCTCCTCCTAAACTATGTCCGAAAAGTATAACTTGTTCAAGCTCCAAATCTTCTAAAAATTCCGATAAATATTTAGCGTGATTTTTCACTTCATAAATGAAATCAAGTGGTTTGTCACTATATCCTGCTCCCAACAAGTCAATTAAAATCCTTCTGTGATTAGAAAATTCTTTTCTAGTGGCTATTTCTACATAATCAAACGAACTAGCACAACCCAATCCATGAATAAATACTATTGGTAATCCTTCACCACAGAAATCATTATACCTTATTTTATAGTTAGTATTTCTTATTGTATACTCTTGCACAATTATTCCCCCTAAAAATAGTTTCTTTACTTAATTATATCATTAACTCCTAGTATATTACTTTTTTTTTTCTAAAATTTGTTATATAATTTTATAAGTGATTTTGAAAATAAACAAACTAAAAAGGAGATTTCAAAATGATATTTACTGAAATTAGTAGTGAAGAGCTACTAAAGTTTCAAAAAGAGAATAATCATCGTTATTATTTTCCGCAATCAGCTGAATATAATGTCATGACACATAATAATAATAATAACTTAAAAACTAAAATTTTAGCTGTTAAAGAAAATAATGAGATCTTAGCTTATGGAACATTTATATATTTTCAGTATAAAAAATACTTCTACAAAGTAACCGCTCAATATGGACCAATAATGGACTACTCTAATACTGAATTAGTTACGTTCTACTTTGAACAATTAAAAAACTACTATTCAAAAAATCTTAAAGTTCTTTGTGTAAGAGTAAATCCATTTATAAATGAAAAATACTTCAATGATATTGAATATATAACTGAAAATAACGAGGCTAACAAAGTTAATAGAATTTTAAACGATTTAAACTATTGTGCTATGAATGAAGATTTATTCACAAACCCAACTCTTCCTTCACGCTGTATTTTCTCTAAAACATTAGATGAAAATATCACAGAAGCAAACTTATTAAAAAACGTTTCTCAAATAGCTCGATATACTATTAACCGAACTATGAAAGAAGGGGTTCAAGTTCGAGAAATAGATATCTTTAATGAAGAAGATGCTAAGATTTTCGATGAAATAAACCGTGATACAGAAAATAGAATAAACTTTGAAATTCGTGACAACACTTATTTCAAAACATTAAAAAATAGTATAAAGGAAAAAGCTCACTATCTAATTTCCTATATTGACTGCGATCAATTTATTGAAACTACAACTAACACGATCGCAAATCTTGAAAAAGAACGTGATGACTTAAAAGAAAAATTAGAACAAGGAAAAGTCAACGCCAAAAAAGCGACAAATCGTCTAAAAGAATTTGATGAAAATATTGCAATTTGGTATAAAAAAATTGATAAGATAAAAGAATTAAAATCTAAAAATGGTAATATTATCAATTTATCTTGTGCAAGTTTTATTGAATCAGGTCAAGACTTAATTTACTTCACTAGTGGAGCTATGAGAAAATTCCATCGTTATGAAGGACCATATGCAATCTTATTCCATATGATGAAATATGCAATCAACAATAACTTTAAATATTTCAATTTCTTCGGTACTTCAAAAGATTTTGAATCAGAACAAGCATCAGATTACGGAGTTCTTCAGTTTAAACGCAACTTCAACGGAAATATTGAGTACTTTATGGATAACTATGAAATCAGAAATGCTATCGGAAAAATTTGGAAAATATAAAAAGGAATTGAGCTCCCGCTCAACTCCTTTTTTCTTATTTAATCTTCTTTTTTAGCAACTTTTTTCGTAGTTTTTTTTGTTTTTTCTTTTTTTTGAGGTTTATTATTTTCTGGATACATAACTTTATCTACTAATCCATATTCACATGCCTCTTCTGCTGTTAGATAGTTATCACGCTCTGTGTCACGCTCAATAGCTTTAATAGTTTGTCCTGTTCTATCAGCTAAAATCCTATTTAGTTTTTCACGTGTTCTTAGTATGTGTTTTGCAGCAATTTCAATTTCAGTTGCTTGACCTTGCGCTCCACCTAGTGGTTGGTGAATCATCACTTCCGCATTTGGAAGTGCATAACGTTTACCAATAGTTCCAGCTGCCAGTAAGAATGCCCCCATACTAGCTGCCATACCCATACAAATAGTTACAACATCACATTTAATGTGTTGCATAGTATCATAAATAGCAAATCCAGCAGTCACACTACCACCTGGTGAATTAATATAGAAATAGATATCTTTTTCACTATCTTGTGCTTCTAAAAATAAAAGCTGACTTGTTATAGAATTTGCTACTTGATCATTTACATCTGAACCTAAAATAATGATTCTATCTTTTAATAATCTTGAATAAATATCGTAAGCTCTTTCTCCTTGAGAAGTTTGCTCAATTACTGTAGGAATTAAATTCATTTTCTTACCTCCTAATTTTCTTTTCACTAGATATTATATATCAAAAATGGTCAATTAGCAACTTTTTTCCCTTTCTACATTTTTCTATTTGTAATAAAATTATCCTGATTTTTAGATAAAAATCGATAATAAATTCAATAAAAATGATGCTGACCCAAAAGCCCTAATATTTAACAAAATTCATATTGAAACTCATCGATACAATGGTTTATTGATATCTAAATTCGCTTTATAAAAGCATTTTAGATATCTAATAGACTATTAGGGAGTGACCCTAAAATCTTGTTTCTTCGAAATCGTGATTTTTGAGTCACTCCCTAATACAAATTCTATAATCTATATGAGTGTTCTTTAAAGTTACCTACTATTGTATTCACTGCACTTACTGTTATAAATGCGTCAGGACAATTTTTAGCTACTAATTTACGTAATTGATACATCTCATTTTGTTGAATTACTACTATAATCATTCGTTTTTTCTCATGAGAGTATCCACCTTCTACATCCATTATAGTTGATCCTCTATGTAGTGTGTTATTTATAAGTTCTACCATGACTTCAGGATTTCTACAAATAATTGTACATTGAATATAAGCAGAGAAGAATTTTTGAACACCTCTCATAGTCTGATTTCTTACAAAACTCATAACCAGTGCATACATTACATACTTTATATCAAAAAATATCCAAACTATTGTATAGATAGTAATATCTTGTATAAGAAATACTGTAGGTAAATTAAAATCCATTTTTTTTGAGATGAATTTACCTGTAATATCGGTTCCTCCAGTTGAAGCTCCTGCAACTAATAAACAACACATCGCAAGTCCAGATATAATTCCACAAAAAATTGCTGCAACAAGTGAATCTCCTAAGTGTACAGGGGGTATTATCCTTGGTAAATTATTAATTAAAAATGACGATATGCTTATTACAACTCCTGTAAGTATTACAAACTTTCTACCAATATATCTATAACCTATATAAAATAATGGAACATTTAATAAGAATTGTACTGTTCCTATTTTTATTCCCGTTAATTTATTTGCAACTAAACTTAACCCTAATGCACCACCTGCACCAATATTATTTACAGGGATTAATAAACCAGCATAAATAGAGAATAATATCGTTCCAATTATAATAAGAACAACATCTTTAGCCTGTTTATGTTTTTCAGTAGCATAAATTGTATCTGATAATTTCATTATAACTTTATCCTTTATTTATTTTCCTCTATATATTTTAATACAAATCAATATTTAAAACAATTAAAAGTTAACTAACTTTTATAAAACTTTAATAAATAATTCATTTTATTAGCGTTTTGTGTTAAAATTTAAGTAATAGACTTTTTTAGTTATTATGATATTGAACAATTTTGGGAGCTATTAACCTAAGAAGTAAAGAACTTTAATTTCTTAATTTATTCTCCCGTATAAAAGGAGCTATTTATGATTAAACTCTATAATACTTTAACAAAACAAAAAGAAATACTGAAAACAATTGAAGAAAATAAAGTAAGAATGTATGTTTGTGGACCTACTGTGTACAATTATATCCATATTGGAAATGCTCGTCCTATTATTGTCTTTGATGTAGTACGCAAATATTTAGAACACAGTGGTTACGAAGTAGATTTCATTTCTAACTTTACCGATGTAGATGATAAGATTATTAAAGCTAGTAACGAAGAAGGGATTTCTACGAGTGAACTTACTGACAAGTACATTTCTGCCTTCTTTAAAGATTATGATGCCCTAGGATGTAAAAGAGCAACAAAAAACCCTAGAGTTACTGAATATATACAAGAAATAATCAACTTTATAGTCAAACTTGTTGAAGAAGGATTCGCCTACGAAGCTGATGGTGATGTGTACTTTAGAACAAGAAAAAAAGAAGACTACGGAAAATTAAGTAAACAATCAATCGATGACTTAATAAGTGGAGCTCGTATTGAAGTTGGTGAACACAAGGAAGATCCACTAGATTTCGCATTATGGAAAAAAGCTAAACCTGGCGAAGTTAAATGGGATAGCCCATTTGGAGAAGGTCGCCCTGGTTGGCATATCGAATGTTCTGTAATGGCAAAAGAAACTCTAGGAGATACAATCGACATCCATGCTGGTGGACAAGACTTAACATTCCCTCACCATGAAAATGAAATTGCACAATCTGAGTGTCACAACCATGCACCATTTAGTAATTATTGGATGCACAATGCTTTCATAAATATTGATAATGTTAAAATGAGTAAAAGTTTAGGTAATTTCCGCTTAGTAAAAGATATTATCGCCGAAATAGATCCTATGGTACTTCGACTATTCATGCTAACAGTTCACTATAGAACTCCGATTAACTATACATTAGAAAATATTGAACTTGCAAAAACAAACTTCGAAAAAATTAAAACTTCATATCAAAATCTACAATTCAGATTGAATAATGAAATGATTGAAGAAAAACTAGATGCAGAAATTGTAGCATTAGTTACAGAAGAACTAAATAAATTTGAAGAATATATGCAAGATGATTTCAATACAGCAAATGCTCTTTCTTCTTGGTACGAAATCGTAAGAATTTCTAATTCATACACAGCAAAAGAAGCTGTTAATAAAGAAACTTTAGAACTAATAAACGCTGCATTTGAAACTTATAGTTCGATTCTTGGAATAAATGTAAAAGAAGAAAATACACTTGATAGTGAACACATTGAAAGTCTGATAGCTGAACGTGAGGAAGCTCGTAAAAATCGTGATTTCGCCTTAGCTGATAAAATCCGTGATGACTTAAAAGAACAAGGTATTATTCTAGAAGATACAAAACAAGGTGTACGATGGAAAAAAATATAACTTTTAAATTTACTGAAAAAAACTTCGCTAATCCTAATCAAATGCAAGCTTTAACCCTTGCTTATATTGGAGACAGCATCTATGATATTATGAGTAGAGAATACGTTATGAAAAATCACTTAGGAAAAATAAATGATCTTCACAAAACAGTATCTACTATCGTATCAGCGAGAGCTCAAGCGAGTTTTATGGAAAATATACTAAATAATAGTATATTAACAGAACAAGAAGAAAAAATTTATAACCGTGCAAAAAATCAAAAAAATAACTCTAAAGCAAAGAATGCAAGTATTATGGAGTACAAACTTGCTACAGGTTTAGAGGCAGTATTCGGCTATTTATATTTAGAAAAAAACTTTGAAAGATTGGAGGAAATGTTTAACTACATAATTAAACTATATGAAGAAAAACAATAAACACTATAAAGAACTAAGACTAAAAAATAAAGAACAAAAATCACAAGTTCAATCTTCTGAAATTGATTTAGACAAAGAAGTAATTGCTGGTCGTAATGCTATACTTGAAGCTATTAAATCAGGACGTGAAATTAATAAAATTTTATTCCAAGAAGGCATTGAAAAAGGAAGATTAAAATCTATTTTCGCCATCGCAAATGAGAAAAAAATCATTTGTCAAGAAGTTCCAAAACGTAAATTAGATAACTCAACTACTGAACGTCACCAAGGTGTTATCGCCTATGTAGCACCGTATTCTTACTTTGAACTTGACGAAGTAGTAAATAACTTAGAAATTAATAAAGATACTACTCTTCTAATTTTAGATCATATTGAAGATCCACATAACCTTGGAGCGATTATTAGAACTGCTGAAGCAAGTGGTGTTAAAGCTATAATTATCCCTAAACGTCGTGCTGCTGTAGTTAGTCAAACTGCGGTTAAAGCTTCTGCTGGGGCAATTGAACATATGCCTGTTATTCGCGTATCAAATTTAACTGATGCTATTAAAAAACTAAAAGAAAAAGGATTCTGGATTGCTGGAACAACATTGGCTGAGCGCTCTGAAGATTACACAAAAATTGCAAAAGATGTACCTTTAGCTATTGTAATTGGTAACGAAGGTGAAGGAATGAGTAAAGTTGTTACTAATGAATGTGACTTCTTATATCACCTACCAATGCTAGGAAAAATCCAAAGCTTAAATGCCTCTGTTGCAGCTGGAATCATTATGTATGAAAGAATAAAATCTAATGATTAAAATATTAGAATCTAAAGAAGCGCTTAACCTTGGTTTTGCTCTTCGTATTGAAGTATTCGTTAAAGAACAAAATGTTCCAATGGAACTAGAATTAGATGAAAAAGATCACAGTAAGAACACTGTTCATATTGGATATTTTAGTGATGATAATCTTATCGGAGTCGCTCGTCTTATCGATATGGATAAAGACATTATTCACATCGGACGTGTCGCTATCGATAAAGAATATCGTGGTAAAGGTATCGGTCGTGATCTTATTATCGGCTGTGAAACTACTGCCAAAGAAATTTTAAAAAGAGAAGTAACTATAGAATTAAGTGCTCAAATACAAGCTGAAAAATTCTATGAATCATTAGGTTACAACCGAGTTAATGATAAAATATATTTAGATGCGGGTATTGAGCATGTAGATATGCGGAAAAAAAATTAATTAAATTATTAAAGGAGAACTTTTTATGAAAAAACAATATTTATTTATTGATGGTTATAATTTACTTTTTCGTATGAAAGAATATAACTTAATAAAAAGCTCTACCTTCCCTACTGAACGTGATGTTTTAATTGATATTTTACGTGAATATGCAGGCGGAAACAATTACATCGTCTACTGTGTATTTGATGCCTATCTAACTCGTGCAAAAGAATATATAAAAGAAGAACCACCTATCAGTATTGTTTATACGAAAACTGGCGAACGTGCTGATCAATGGATTGAAAGAAAAACTCGTGAACTGAGAATTGATCACTTTATTGATATCATTGTAGTTAGTGATGATCATGACGAACGTGATACTACACTAGGATACGGAGCTATCTTGCGTGACTGCCATATGTTTATCAAAGAGTTAAAAGATAGGAAACAAAATGTTTCTAAAATAACTAAAAAACATAATTCTCGAGAATTAAAAAATAGGCACATTCGAATGAGTGAAAATGATAGAAGAAAACTAGAAAATTTCATAAAAAACGGGAAATTTTAAATATAAAATAAGAGATGGACATATTAAAATCCATCTCTTCTTTTTTTATTATCTTGCTAAGGCTACATAAAACTAATTTCAACTTTTCCTTTATTTGAGATTGCAGTTATTTGTCTTTTCTTAGAAATCGTTGTATTCTTGCTGTAATTAATTTGATAATCTTCTTTATTCCCTATTATCTTAGCAAATATATCCCCAGCTTCTGTAATCAAATCCATAGAGTCTACTTTTGCTTGATTTACTATTATTTTTGCATTATTTTTGGTTTCAATTACTGCATTTTTAATAGTATCCTTAGTAATTTGTACCTTTTTATTATCAGTAGATAATTTAAGATTTTCAACTTCAGCCCCATCAACAACTATCTCATCATTACTATTAACAACTAAATTCTTAACATTCACATCAAATATTTTCGAAGTTGCACCTTTATTTTCTATACTAATATTTCTATATTCTTTTTTGGGAAGATATATTGTTAAACTATTATCATCTGATTCCTCTGCAAATGAAGTAATATCTAGCAGGTTATTATTAGTATTATACTTATAATTCCCCTTAAAATTCCCTTTTATTAAAATTGTTTCATTATCGTGATAATATACTTTAACATTATTTTTCATCGTATTAATTTTAATACTATCTATCCCTTTTTCTCCAATCCATTCTTTAAATACTTTATTTGAAGAATCTTTTGTAACTTTTGTTTCTGTATCCTCTTTACTATATCTTACACAACCTGTAGCTATTGATACAATAAATATTCCAACAATTACTGTTTTTAATAATTTTTTCATAGTAATACCCTCCTATGTTCAGCATACTCCTATTAAATATTAATGTCAAATAAAATAAGCAGGATATCCCTAAAAGATTAATTCCCATGAAATCAAACCTTTTACGATTTTCCTGCTTCTATTTTTATATAATTATCTCATTGTTACAAATTCTTCAGAACCTGTTGGGTGAATTGCTACTGTGTTATCAAAATCACGTTTTGTTGCTCCCATTTTAATTGCAACAGCAAAACCTTGAATCATTTCATCAACACCATATCCAATTCCATGTAATCCAATAACTTTCTCGTCTTCACCAAGAGTTACTAGTTTCATAAAACATGGTTGTCTATGACTAGTTATTGCAGAATACATCGGAGTAAATGATGATTTATAAACTTTAATATTTTCTTCACCGAACTCTTTAATAGCCTGTTCTTCTGTGTATCCAATAGAACCAATCGCTGGGTGTGAGAATACTACTGTAGCAACATTAGTGTAATCTAAGTGCTCTTCAGGTTTATTATTAAATAATCTTTCTGATAATCTACGTCCTGCCGCAACAGCAACCGGAGTCAGAGCAAGACGACCTGTTACATCACCTACTGCATAAATTCCTTCTACATTAGTGTTTTGGTATTTGTCTGTTGGAATAAATCCACGTTCATCTACTTCCACACCTACTGCTTCTAAGTTAAGATTTTCAGATAATGGTTTTCTACCGATTGCCCAGATTAATAAGTCAACTGTAGTTTCACGTCCATCTTCAAGTACTAAAGTAACACTATCATCATCATTTTTTACAACCTTTTTAGGAATAGCATTTGTATGAAGAGTTGGACCTTCTTCATTAATTACTTTCACTAAAGTGTCTACTATATCTTTGTCAAAAGTTCTTAGCGGACGATCACGACGTACAAATAAGTGAGTATCAACACCTAATCCATTGAATACACCAGCAAGTTCAACAGCGATATATCCCGCACCTACTACAGCGATACGTTTTGGTAATTGTTTCAGTGCAAATACTTCATTAGAAGTAACACCAAACTCAGCCCCTTCGACATTAGGAATAGTTGGTTGCCCTCCAGTTGCTATTAAAATGTGATCAGCTGTATACTGTTCACCATTAACTTCAACTGTATTTTTATTTACAAATTTAGCGTATCCTCTTACTAAATCTACTTTATTATTGTTTAATCCACGTTCATAAGAACCATGAATTCTATCAATGTATGCTGAACGATTACCTACTAATTTTGAAAAATCAAATTCTACATCTCCAAAATTAAATCCATAATCATTAGCATATAATTTTAAACTTTCTGATATTTGTGACGCATGCCACATAACTTTTTTAGGAACACATCCAACATTTACACATGTTCCTCCTAATTCATTACCTTCGATTAACAATCCTTTTACACCGTACATTGCAGCTCGGTTAATTGAAGCTATTCCTCCGCTTCCTCCACCAATCGCAATATAATCATAATGTTTTGCCATGTTTTCACCTCTATAATATTTTATAGCTTTTATAAGCTAAAGATTAGTATTTTACCTAGATTTTTTTCGAAATAAACTAATCTCTATATTTCATATTATGCTACATTTAATAATTTAATTCAATAGATATGCTTACATTTGTAATCGGAAATTGAAAATAATTATGAATATTTTTCAATTAGGCATTGTTAATGCCAAGAATTTTTATTTATGATATAATTTTAACTATGAATGAGGTGATAATATGTTTAACTATATAGAAAAATTAAACTCTATAGAACAATTTAAAATATTAAAAGAAGAAAATGAAAAAATTGTTTTTGTATTTTCTGCAACGTGGTGCCCTGATTGTATCATGCTTGATCGATATTTAGAAGAAACAATGAACAAGTTTCCAGAAATTAAATTCATCTACGTTAATCGTGATGACTATCCAGAAATATCTCAAGCACTTGATATTTTTGGTATTCCTTCTTTTATAGGTTACAAAAACAATGTTGAAGTTAGTCGTTTTGTTTCAAGACTTGCTAAAACACAAAAAGAAGTAGAACAATTTTTAGAGAAAATCTAATAGTACAAAAAACGGGAGTGATTCAAAAATCGATTTCTTAAGAAATTAAGATTTTTGAATCACTCCCACAAAGTTTATTAGATATCTAAAAAATTTTTAGAAAGCGAATTTAGATATCAATAAATCACTGCGTTTATGAGTTTACTTACAAACTTTGTTAAGATTTAGAATTTTGTGACAACCCTTTTTTATTTACCTTAAATAATACAATGGTCCTAAAATTTTCCTAATATTTTCTGTTGATTCAAACTCCAAATTCAGAGCATCATCTACAGTTCTTATCTTATTATTCTCTATCATCTCTTTTAATGATGAAGGAACAATACTCAATTTAAATATAGGTGTAATTTTTAAATCTGATGTTGGAACAATATTATATAAATCATTTTCCTCAATTTTTTGTCCAATAAATATTTCTTTAGTTCCTTTTTCAAGATTAACTTTCACATTTTTATTCGCTAAAAAATATGATATTGCATACCCTGCTCTTGGTTCAACAATTATCTTATTATTTTTAGTTGCATCCCTAATACTATTAAATTCATCAACTTTTAAAATATTCGATGCATTTTTTGAAAGATTAATATTCCCTGCAAATGTATATTCAAATTCTACATTAAATAATTTTCTATATACTGCACTAAATTCAATATTCTTCCCTTTTTCGGTTACAACAGCACCTAGCTCATTCGTTTGTAACAACCTGTTCTTAGATACTCTTGTATTTTCTGAATTTTCTCCTGCGATTAAATAATCTCCATTAGCTTGCCAACCTAAAAATTCTTGTTCAGTAACTCCCGTAGCAGTTGGTAAATTAATCATACTATCTATTCTTGAACCAACTAATACGTCTTGACCATCAGATAAGAATTTATCTATTCCTCTCCCTACAAATTTAACATTAACCCATTCGCTTTCTACTTTTTTAAAGTAAATTTCTAAAACAGTTTCAGTTGTAATATACTCATCATCATTTACTACCTTTTTATTAGATCTGAACAATACTTCGTAGCCGGAACTAGGTTTAATCTTTTTACGTAACTCAGCTAGTAGTTCTCCTATTTTCTTCGTTTCAGGCCATTCTAAATCCTTATCCTTAATACTATCATCTACTTTACCAAAGCGCTTATTATAATCATCTTGACGAATTTTTATAGTGTTTGCATTTTCTTTATAATTCGCCTTAACTATAATGCTTTCATCTACTTTAACTTCTGATAAATCTTTAATATCTTTAATTTTTGTATTGTCACTTGCATTCAGTATAGTATATGAATCTACATGATATTTTTCTTTATCAAAAAATTTAGTATCTATCTCACTTAATTTTTGATCTGTTAGTAAAGTTACCTCTTTCTTAGCTGTTCCATTATCCAATATCACTTTTGTATTATATTTAGCTTTTATTTTTATATTATTTCCTAAAACTTGTGAATTCGTCACTTCTTTCTCATCAAGATAATAACCAGAAAATTCATAATCAGAGTTTTTAGAAACAACTTCTTTAATTTCATTATCTTTAATAAAATTTGTAAATGTTACCCCTTGTTTTATTAAATACTCCTTTGTATTTTCCTTAAACTTCGATGGATACTCTAAAGTTACTTTATTCCAGTAATCTTTATCTTGTGACAGTTTTACCTCAATTTTTTTAGCTAAATATGGAACCTCAATATTTTCAGATTTAATTTCTTTACCATCTATTAGAATAGCCGCTTTATTATAACTATAATATTTATCTGGGCGATAATACTGCTCTACTTCATAAGGAAGAATAGAAACTCGCTCATCTTGGGGAACATTTCTTAATTCGATAGTTCTATTTACTACCTCTTTTTTCCCCTCAGTAACTACTAAATTAATATTTTTTTTAGTAAAATATACTTTACTAGATTTTGAATACTGGAGATTTTCAATATTACCACTTTTGTCTATGTCATAACTCATTACATTCATGATTATTCTACTATTTGCTGTAAAGAGTTTTAATAATGTTCTATCGACAATTTTACCTGTTCCACTCTTTTTCAACTGAATTCTAAACATTTCATTAGGAACATTTTGACTATCAAGAGAATAAAAAATCAAATAATTATAGGCGTTCTTTTTATAACTAAGTAATTCAGCATTATACTCTAACTCGTCCATATTAGCATGTATAACGTTATTTTTGATAACAGGAAGAGAATAACTAGTAGTACTAGAAAAGATATCAAAACTAAAAATATTATCTCTAAGAATCGTATCCATTACAGTAGTATTATAATCAGTAAAATAATCTGCCTTAACCTCTAAATCTATCGCTGAGAAAAAACTGCAACACAATAAACCTGAAGTTATAAACTTACAATATTTCAATATTTCTCCTCCTTTCTTATCACTTTCTTTTTTATATTATACCACATTTCATAACAACAGTTATACAAAATGTTGTTAAAATAAAATTAAATAATGCAATTATTATCTGAAAAACTACAATTTGAATTTACATAATTCTACTAAAAATGTAAAGAATTATATAATTGATATTTTAAATGACTAAACATCATAAAATTGACCTATAAGTGTTTTACTTCACTTATAGGTCAATCTTTCTTTTTAAAATGTTATTTTAAGCTTCACTTATATTCTCTAACATTATCTGATCATTAGATATACTAACTTCATCATACTCGTAATCATCTGCAAAATCGTACGAATACTCCTTATATAGGAACATCTCATTAGAGTAATCTAAAAACTCCTCCTCTGGAGTTAAAAACTCTACTTCGTTATAACTTTCATCAGCATAATCTGATAAAATTTCATCTTCATAGTCTATTTCAGTATTGAAGTCCTGGGAATATTCATCATCTTGCCCGTACCTGGGATCCGGTGACTCCAAACTAGATAAGTTCATTGTATACATAAAAATCTCCTTAATATCTTTTTTTATTAATATACATTATACAAAATAGTATAACATTTTACAAGTAAAAACTATAAGTTTTTCAAAATAATTTTTCTTACTTCATTAAGTGCTTCAATACTTGATCTATAGCGGATTAGCTCCCTATCTCCTGTGAAAATACATTTTATTACATTCACTTCACCAAAAGCATAAATTCCTATATACACTAATCCAACAGGTTTACCACTCTCATCACTATTGGGTCCTGCTATTCCAGTTGTTGCAATAGCAAAGTCACTTCCTAACCTATTAGCAACCCCTAGTACCATCTCTTCTGCCACTTTTTCACTAACCGCACCATATTTTTCTAAAAATTCTTCCTTAACACCTAAGCTTCTCACTTTAGATTCATTTGAATAACATACTATTCCTTCAAGCAATGAATTTGAAATCCCACTTTTTTCTACTAACATCGAAGTTATTTTACCACCAGTTAATGATTCAGCTATAGAAATAGTAAAGTTATTCTCAACTAATAAGTTTGCTACTACACTATTCATTTCAGTTTGGGAGCTAGAGACATTCTCATCACCTACTAGATAAATATATTCACCAACTCTACTTTCTATCACGTCTAGTTGTTCTAATATTAATTTTTCACATTCGCTCTCTTCATCCGAGCTTGCAGTTATACGTAATAATACCTCTCCTGTCTTTGCATATAATGCCAATGTTGGATTAGTTTGACTATCCATTATGTCTTTTATTTTCGTTTCTAATAACGATTCGCCTATTCCGTAAAATCTTACATATTTAGAAATAAATCTCTTGTTACTAAATTTCTCTAAATATGGTTTTACACTTTTCTCAAACATATCTCTCATTTCACGTGGGGGTCCTGGTAATAGTATGATGCGTTTGTTATTTTCCTCGATAATTATTCCGGGAGCAGTTCCACAGAAATTCTCTAATACTATTGCACCATCCGGAATTAAAGCCTGTTTTTTATTATTTTCTGTAATAACAGTTCTTCCTGCTCTTGTCAATCTCTCTAGTATTTTCACCCAAGAATATTCATGAAAATAAAAATCTCTACCAAAAAATTCAGCTGCGCATTCCTTAGTTATATCATCATCGGTTGGTCCTAATCCACCTGTAATAATAACAGTATCATTTTCTAAAAATACTGTTTCTAGTGTTTTAAGTAATCTTTCCCTATTATCTCCTACTGTTGTCTGCCTATATACACCTATCCCTAATGCAGCTAGTTCTTTCGATAAATAGGCAGTATTCGTATTTACAATATCTCCTAATAATAACTCTGTTCCCACAGAAACTAATTCAACTTTCATAATAAACACCTCACAAAAATAGTTATTATACTTTAACTATATTCTACATCAAATCTACAAAAAAATAAATAAAGCATACTTAAAACAACACCCATCATAAATTATACTAAAAAAATAGAGTAAAATTCTCAAGATTTATAATTCTCATAGAATTTTACTCTATTAAAATATTATTCTCTATTCGTATAAGCTTGATGTAGTTCTAATTGATCCCCCATAAGCTCTTCAATAGTAACCATCTCAAAACCTTGTTCTGTTAAATACTGTAAAATTGATGGTAATGCATCAATAGTTGTCTGATGAATATCATGCATAAGGATAACTGACCCTGGTTGCGCTTTTCTTATTTCTTTCATTATAGAAGCAGTATTACGATTTTTCCAGTCTAATGTGTCTATATCCCAAAGAATAAATGATTGATCAACCGCTGCCTGAATAGCACCATTTATTGCTCCATATGGTGGTCTCATAATATGAACATCTAATCCACTCGCTTTTTTCAACGCTGCTGTTGTATCATTAATCTGACTTTTAGCTTTTTCTAAACTTATTTTTGTTAGTACTGGATGATCCCAAGAGTGATTCCCTATTTGATGCCCTTCAGCCACAACTCGTTTAACTATCTCCTCGTTACCTTCAACAGCATGTCCAACCATAAAGAACGTACCTTTTGCATTATATTTTTTAAGCAGTTCTAATGCAACAGGAGTTGTTTTTGGATTAGGACCATCATCGAATGTTAAGGCCACAGCTTTTCTATTTTTCTTTTTAATATAAGTCTGATATTTTTCTAGATCTTCGCCTTTTAAATAACCCTCATTTATATATTTATAAAAATCATTAATAGAAACTTCTACTGAATTAACATCTCCAACTTTTGGTTCTGTAATAATGTTAAACTTAGAATCATTAAATGCAAACTTCCAAGTTGCCATATCTTGATCTCTCAATTTATTTATTACCGTTTTAATGTCATTTTCTGATAATCCCTTTACCGCTAACTGTTGCTTAATCTTAAATAAGAATTTATTTTTAGCGTCGTCAGGAGATTTGAAAAGACTTGATAAAGTGAAGGTTTTGCCATCTTTTTCTAGATAAATACTAGAAAGAATTTTATCAACACCAGCATTTACTTCATTGGCAGTCACATTGTGAGAAACTTTTTCAATACTAAGTTCAGTCACATTGGCAAATTTCGCCTCTTCCTCTTTACTACCATAGAATATTATTTCCTTAATATTTTTACCGAAATTTAATTCTCCTTCAACTAAGCCTTTAGTTTCTTCATCTAAACGAGATTTTACTTCGTTTGCCTCCGGTGTATTCGCATTTGGATAATAAACTTTAACATATTTATCTCCAATCCAACCACTTTTAGCCTTACTATCTTTTGCTAAATCTAACTTATCAGCCGCCTCAACAGTTTTTTTTACCTGCGATTGAAAGTTATATTCCTGCCACTTCTGATAAGCAGTATCTCCATAAAATAATAAAAAAGAACAAATCGCTATACATAAAAGCCCTAGAAAAATACCAAATTTCTTCATTATCTTCATTCCCTTCATAATTTAGTGCATAGTTTCTAATAGTTTTAATAAGATGAAAATAAGAGTGACTCAAAAATCATTAATTCGGAAAAATCGATTTTACCAAGTCAACCCTATCTTAATTATTAAAACGTTTCATTATAATTATACATTAAAATAAGGAATTACTCCAGAACATTTTTAACAAAACAACAATAATATTATTTATTTCAAGAAATAATAAACGGTTTAAAATCTCGATTCTTTATAGAAACGAAATTTTAAACCGCCTTATAATAATTTTTCAAATTCTAAATAATTAGCACGTCTTTATATTTTCAATTAAACTTCTGTTTAATTTATAAAACAATTATATTTTATTTGTTTTGCATTCTACGACCTTTTTTGTCGAAGAATTTTTTATCTGTTCCACGACGTTCATTGCGACCTTTTTTATCACGGCTTTCAGAACGACGTCGTCGATCATTCCCTCTATTAGAACGTCTACTTTTTTCTTGTTTACGAGGTAGTGGTTTTTCAAATGATAATTCTACATCTACTTCTTTTTTATCATTAATCAATTTACTTAATAATATAGTGATAATTTTTTCAGCATTAGCTTCAGACATAAGTTTATTAGCTAAACTATTGAATTCAACATGATTATTATCTACTTCAGAAATAACTTCTTCAAATAATCTATTGTGACGAGATTTTTTCACTTCATCTTGTGAGTATGGGCGTAACATCCTCATTCTCTCACCACGAGAATTTTCGATATCTTTTAAATACGGCATTTCTACAGGATTTAAAAATGTTATCGCAACTCCTGATTTCCCTGCACGTCCAGTTCTTCCTATTCTATGTGTATAACTTTCTACATCTTGAGGTATATCAAAATTATAAACATGTGTAACATCACTAATATCAATTCCGCGAGCAGCAACATCAGTTGCTACAAGAATTTGTAGTGAGTTATTTTTAAACTTACGTAAAATTTCTAAACGTTTTGACTGAGTTATATCACCATGAAGACCTTCTGCTAAATAACCTTTCGCTATTAATGCACTCGATAACTCATCAACACGACGCTTAGTTCTTCCAAATACAATTGCTAAGTTTGGATTTTGAACATCTAAAAATCCTATTAATGTTTCTAATTTTTCATTTTCTCTAGCAATTGTTGCATATTCTGTAATATCCGGTTTAAGATCTTCATCACTAATCGTTTTTATTAGTTTATAATCTTTCATGAAGTCTTTAGATAATTCCATTATTGTTTTTGGCATTGTAGCTGAGAATAACAATGTCTGATGTTTTGTAGTTATTTTTGATAAAATAAATCTTACATCTTCTATGAATCCCATATTTAACATTTCGTCCGCTTCATCTAATACTAAATGAGTCAAAGTTTCTAATTTAATTGTTCTTCTGTTAATATGGTCAATTACACGCCCAGGTGTTCCTACTATTATTTGTGGACGTTTTTTTAAGTCTTGAATTTGTCTTTCTATGCTCGTCCCACCAAATACAATACTAACCTTTAATCCTTTTGCTCTTGACATTAGGCGAAGTTGTTCACCTACTTGTTGAGCTAACTCTCTTGTTGGAGCAAGGATTAGTGATTGTAATTGGTCATTTCGCCTTACTGTATCTACTAACGGTATTCCAAAAGCACCTGTTTTTCCTGATCCTGTTTGTGCTTGAGCCAAAACATCAATTCCAGATAATACATACGGAATCGTCTCTACTTGAATACCAGTTGGAGATATGAAATTCATATTGGTTAGTGATTGAACAGTTTCTTGACTAACCCCTAATTCTTCAAATGTTGTCATTTATTTCTCCTTAATATCAATTTTATATACTGTCTTATTTATATAACCTGTTAATTATAGCATGAAAATTGAAAATAATAAAGAAATACGCGTATATAATTTATAGTTATAGGAGTAACTCACCAAAATCTATTTCCAAAATTACAATTTTGTTGAGTCACTCCCACCTATTTTCTTTTATTACATATTTTTATTAGTAATCTCATCAATTTTCTTAGCGATATTCTTTATACTTTGTCCAGAATTACTTAGATTATTCGTATAGATTAATAACATATAATCCTTATCACCAAATACTATTGCAGTGTCGTGATAATTAGCATCAAGAGCACCGTATTTACTCGCGATTTTTTTATTTGAGATACCTTCTTTAATCCATTCTCCCTCATCAGAATCTTCAAGATACTTAATTAATTCAGGATATTTATCGCGCTCTTTATACAATTTTGTCCATACTACTTCCATCATCGCTGGTGTAATTTGGTTATTTTGCGCTTCTTCTTGAGGTAATGTCACACCAAGTTCAGATAAATATTTAACTACAAATACAGATGCTGTTGCACTATTACCCATCAACATATTAGTCGCAGTATTATCTGAATATTGAATCATGTTTTGTATAACATACTCAAGCTTATAACTATCTTTCTTCTTATTATTAGTTATTTGTCCATTACCATCTTCTAAAAACTTCTCATTATAAAATATATCAGCATTTTTAGATAGTTCACCTTTTCTTATACGATCATAAATTTTCATAGCATAAACTACTTTAATCGTACTTGCTGCTGTAAAGTAGTGATTGTCCTCTTGTGAATATCTATATCCTGTAGAAAAGTTTTTATAAACAATACCAATTTCATTATTACCCTTATATTGTTCGATAACTCTGTCTAAAGCCTCATTTAATTCTGTATCACTAAGCTTCCTATTCTCTACTACCGGCTCTTCTTTTTTGGTTTCCTCATTTTGTGCTTCTTGCTTCGCCATTTCCTGTTGCTTAATAGCATCTTTTCTAGCCTTTATATGACCACCTGCAGAAAACACTCCGTAAATAATTAATATCACTGCTGTTGATTCAATTATAAACTTTAAAATTCTCTTTCCAGTCTTTTTCACTACTCTACTCACATCCTCTTTCCATATTCTATTACTAGTTTACTATATATTAACTATTTTCTCAATATCAACCTATATACAAAAAATCACAGGGAAAATAATAAATATACAGCTCTCTAGAAAAGGGGTTGACTAAAAGTCCTGAACTATAAAAAAGTGTGCATTATAACTTATAAACACAGTAGTTTATTGATATCTAGGTTCACTTTATGAAAGCTTCTTAGATATCTAATAAACTGCGCGGGGGTGACTTAACAAAGTCTTGTTTCTTAAAAAATCACGATTTTTAAGTCACTCCCTACAAAATTATACATCTGTTTTTAAGTAAAAATCTTGTTCTGAGATCTTTTCAAATCCCATATTTTCATACATATATTTAGGCGTATCATTCGCATCAACTACTAAAAGAACATTCTCCTTACGCTCATTATCAATAGCATAACTAATAATATGTCTGGCTATTCCAAGATTTCTATATTCAGGTGCTATATAAAGATTATCGATTTCGAAGAAATTATTCTTAACAATAATATTCGCAGAGCCCACTATTTTCTCACCGTCTTTTGCTACGAGCTGTTTAATATTCTCTGATCTAATATCTTCATATAGTAAAGTCTGATTATGTTCAGCCCATTCTTCATTACTAGCCTCAATATCTATCTTATATTGAAAACTCAAATATCTATTCAAATCAACTTTTTGAAGATACTCTACTGAAAAATCACTTAACTCTTGCTCTATAAAATCATTAATTTTTAAATAATATAAGTTTAAATTTATCTCACTAAAACTTTCCTTTTTTAAATACCTTTTTAATTTTCTAGATAATTTCACATTCTCTAAAGCTGCTAAATGAATAAAATTAACACCTTTATCCTTAAAGAAATTTCTACAAGATGAAATATAATATTCAACTTCATCAATTGTAGTCGGCTCTTTTTTCATCAATAAATAATTCCCACTAAAATACAGTTTCGATTTAATTGTTTGATATATTACGTAACTATCAGTTTCAACAACCGACTTTGCCCTAGAATAAATATCTTTAAAACTATAATCCATACTTAACACCTCCTAT
Organism: uncultured Gemella sp.; assembly: GCF_963525875.1. GTDB lineage: Bacteria > Bacillota > Bacilli > Staphylococcales > Gemellaceae > Gemella. The sequence goes on from NZ_CAURMG010000002.1 coordinate 59,535, forward strand.
CATTGTATATTTAAATTGCTCACCTAAGTATTAAGTATATTAATGATGATGTCCGTGTGGTCCGTGATGACGTTCAAAATGATTAATAATATCAAGAACTCGTTCGCTACCTGTTAAGTCATACACATTTCTTAATGTTTCTACATATGTTGGATCATCATGTAATACTTGGAAATAAGTAACTACTTCTTCTTCAACAAAATCAATATAGTCTTCTTCCTCAGATAATGCATTTAATGCCGCACCTAAAAGAATCGGATCTTCTTTAATCTCTGCGTTATCATTATAAAGACCATAAATTTTATCATATTCAAATAATGACTTAAGAGCGTGGATTGTAATAAATAAAGTCTCTTCTGAAATACCTTGAGTCGTTAACACCTCTTGCATAAGAGTACGAATATTATCATATTGTTGATCTTCTTTATATAACGTAATCAAATGAAGATATCCACTAATTGACATTCCTTGTAACTCAACATACTTCTCTAAATACCCCTTAGCTTCATCTCCCTTAGACATATGCCCTAAATGTAAGTATGCCTCTGTAAAATCTGGATCCAAAGCAATAGTTTTTAATAAATTCATCTTAGAATTTTCTAAGTTTTGAATTTGATTATACGCGAATGCTAAAGAGAATAGAATACTTGCATCCTCATAGCCTCGTCCATGCTCATTATAGAAGTTAATCGCCTCTTCAAACAATCCCAAAGCAAATAAATTATCAAATGCAGTTTGGAAATTTTCTAGAGTAGGTTCTTCATGGAAAATTCTTTCACTTAAACTTTTAGCCTTATCTTCTCTTCCGGTCGCTAAATAAATACCTACTAACTCTTTATCAATAGCACGAATTGCCTCATTAAAATCTGTTCCAGCTCTAGCTGATAAAAACTTATCTTCTGCAATCTCATATAACTCATCTTCTAAATAAATCAATCCCTCTTGATATAAAATCGCTGGAGTTTTTGGAGAATTATATAATACTACTAATGCGTCATCTTTTCTATCTAAATATAGTAAGTTATGTACATATCCCTCAATTGCTGTATCTTCTTCTCTATTTTGTTCATAAATAACTCTAGATAATTCTAAACACTCTTCAAATAAACCATTATCTAAAAGTACTGTTCTAAACTCCTCTTGTTGCTCTCTATCTAATCCATAAAGATCAATATTTTTTAATTCCTCTAAAAATTTTTGTAAATTCATCTAATTTTCTCTCCTTGCTAATTTATTCATTATAAAAGTTAATTCACTTTTCACATTAGGGTTTAAATTCTCTATACTAATCTGAGCTTTTTCTAAATATCTTCTACTTATATTTAAAGTATTCATCAAAATCTCTTCATCATTTTTAATAAAATTAATTATTTCTTCCTTTTCTTCATCGGTAGTATCTCTAGTAAAGTCACTAAATAACTCAGAATTTTTCTCTTTTGCAAGTAGGGCTGGTAAGGTAATATTCCCATTCATTAAATCCTGCCCCACTTCTTTCCCAAGATTCTCAGCTCCACCTGCGAAATCTAAGTAATCATCAATAATTTGATAGCTCATTCCTAGGTAATAACCATACGAAAATGCACTTTTGATATTTTCATCAGAAGCTTTAGAAACAATACTACCAGCTACACAAGCAAAAGCAATTAATATCGCTGTTTTTCTCTTAATTTTCTTTAAATAATCTAATCTACGAGTATTAATATTATATAAACCATCTTCTTGGATTAGTTCACCAATACAAAGCTCTTTAAGCGTATCTGCTAAATAATAATGAACTCTTTCATCATCAAATCTAGCAACCTCTCTTAAAACTACCGCAAAAAGATAGTCTCCAACACGAAGAGCAAACTCATCTCCATGCAGTTTGTTCATTGTAACACTTCCACGTCTTATCTCAGCATTATCAATAATATCATCATGAATCAGACTCGCAGTATGAATAATTTCTACTATGCTAGCCATTCGAATTATATCTTTTTTATTCAATTCAAAATTTCCTAATTTAGCACACATAAGTAAAAGTAATACCCTTACCCTTTTACCTCCATTTAGAAAATACTTCTTGATAATTTCATTTAGTTTATCATCTTCACTTCTAGTAATATCAAAAATATCTTCTAATACATCTTGCACCAGAATTTCATACTGTTTTAACATTCTATTCTCCATTAATCTTATATAAAGACCACCGCTTTACTATCAAATTCTTGAAACTCAATATTGTAAAAATTAAACCATGTCTTTATTATACTTAAATAAAACTCTTCCTCAGTCATTCTCTTAGTAAGAATTTGAAAATACCCAACTCGCATAGTTTCAGTCAAAGTACTTAACTTATCTAAATCGTCTTTTAGTAAACTATAATACTCAAAACTATAATAATCTCCCAGTAATATTGACTTCGACTCGATATGTTCGAACCTAGCACTGTGGCTGTACAAAGAACTTAAAGCACAAAAAATAGCCGTATTATAGCTCTCATTACTAAAATTATATTTTTCTATAAAAGGAATAATATTTAATTTTTCTATTAATCTTTCATTATAATTATATTTTTTCATAATAAATCCTTCATTATTCATCTGTATAAATTATACCACAATATTGCAATTTATTAAAATTTGATTATCTATTTTCTAGATAAAAATTTTTATACATTGAATATCCCTAATGATAATAAAAATTAAGAGCAACCTTAAAATCATGATTTAGAAATCACTACAATAAAGTTACTCTATAAACTTATTCATTTTCAAAAATTAAGATATTACTCTTCAATATATTTATATCTTTTCTACTACTAATTCTGTGTCTTTATTATTTAATATTTTTAATGTATTTAATTCATTTATTAAAATTAAAAGCATCACAAATGTAACAATTACTTTTGTATAGACATTATCTATTTTATCAATAATCATGCCTAAAAATACATAACACTGCATGCTATTGATCCAATTAGATCTTTTCATATACTTTGAATTTTTAAAATTTATATAGAAACTATATAAAACTATTAATATTTGACAAAACACTAATATATTACTTAACATACACATTTACCTTTTTAAAATTTAGTAATCTAAAGCATTCTCAAGTTTATTCTTACAGATAATTAACTGTTTCTTGATATTCTTCAGGTCTTTCTTTTCTAACAAATAGCATAATCGCTACGATGAAGTAGAAGATATATACAGGTACTAATAATCCCGCTGTACTAACAGCTACTACTATTGCTAATAATAAGAAAAGTATTGCTGATAAAATACGTTTTTTCATTAAGAATGTCGCTAATAATGCAACTACAACTAATACGATTAATAGAACTGAATACATTTTTAGTCCTTGGATCGTATAGTCGATTATTTGTTCAGCTGATAAATTTATCCCGTTAGGATTTTTAGCAATTTCTTGTTTAAAAAGATTTAAAAATTCTTGATTATCTTTTAAAACTGAAATTTTAAAGAATGATCCATACGTTAAAACTGCCGTTAAAACTATTAAAATAACATTAGCAATCCATGCTAAAACTTTCTCTACTCTTCTATTGAATGGTTTCATAATAAACCCCTCCTTTTATAAACTCAAGGATTTTCCCCTTAATTAATTATAACATAAAACGTTCTCATAATATATAGTAATTTACCTAAATTAACAAATTTTATGCCTGAAATGATATTCTTTAAAGTCCACTATTTAGAAACTTTTATTATCCAAGCTTGTATCTTTATCTAAATTTTTATTTCTATCAAGATATTTTTTATAAAATAATATATGGCACAAGGATACGAAAATGAATAAACCGAATAAATATAATATCCCTCTTGTAATTTGATAGTCATCAATCGTTAGCATAGCGATAATTAAAAGCGTTATTACCTCAACACAATAAAAAATTACTGCTATAATTCTATGAATTTTATTCAACTTCTTTAGTGATTTTTTCGCATCATCAAGAACTCCAATTAAAAAATCAAAAAATACATCAAACATCATTTTTTCTCCTTTACATCCATTCATATATAAAGCTAATCCCCTTTTTAATCTTATTAAACTTTAATATATTTCCATTTATTAAGTATATTATAGCATTTTTCTTGTGAATTACAAATTTCTATAATACTTTATCATATAGTTACATTTCACTTCACAATAAAAAATAATCCCCCAAACCTAATGGCTTGGAAGACTATTTCTAATTAATATCTTTCATCTAGTGAAAAACGCATTTCTATTTTAAAGATTCCATCTTCAGGTGCATATGCTCTAATAGTTTCTTTATGTTTTTCGACGATAAGCTGTGCCATAGATAATCCTATACCATAGCCTTTAATGGCACTATTTCTTGACTCATCTAAACGATAGAAACGATCAAAAACTTTACTTAAATCACCTTTCTTAACATCAGCTTTATTAGAAATCTTCATTATTGCATTTCTTCTATTCTTCTTAAGTGTTATTAGTATATCGCCACCTTCAGGCGCGTATTTAATAGCATTTTCTAATAGTATATCCATAAGTTGAACTATCGATGCTTGTTCACCATAATAACTTAAATTCGCATCAATATCAGTGATTAGATATCTTTTTTGAAAATCTGCTAACTCTCTGAAATCCTCGATTCTTGATTTCAACGCATCTGACAAATCAAAATGCACTCGTTCAACGGTATCTTTTTCTTCCATTCTACTAAACACTACTAAGCTATTTACTAAGCTTGTTAGACGATTTACTTGGTTATGAATATTATTTGTCCACTTAGAGTCTCCATTCTCCATTTCTAATACATCCGCATTAGAGCTAATTATAGCTAATGGAGTTTTTAACTCATGACTGGCATCTGTTATGAATTGTTTTTGTTTTATATAGCTTTGTTGTATTGGAGCAATAACTCTTTTAGATATTAAAATTATTAATAATAATACTGACACTACTACAACAATACACATTAAAACACTATTTCTAGCGAATGATTCAAATGAATCTAATTCACGCTGACAGTTTAGAAATAAAATTAAGTTTCCTACTTCGGTTTTAACTTTTAAGTATCTATAACTACCGATAAACCCGCTAGTCCCACTTTTTTCTATAGCTTGAAATACTTTGTTTTGTAAGGCGTCATGGTCTGGTATCAATGTGTCATCACGATATTCCTTTATTATTTTACCAAAATTATCAACCTTAGCAATCGAAAAACCATTGTAGTCTGTCGGACTTGATGAATTTTTCGTGATTACTAAATCATCACCATCTTCTATAAAGATTTTTGTTAGAGCCTGCGATTTAGAGGCGTCTATTAATGTATTATCAATTCTCTCTTCAAGTTTATTAAAGTTAATAATATTTAATGCTACTGCTAGAACAGTTATTACTACAGCTACGCTACCTACAGCCGTTATTACGAATTTCTTCCTGAGACTCTTAAACATTTAGCATCTCCAGGGTATATCCTACATTTCTAGTAGCTTTGATGTGGACATTAGCATCTAAAGCTTTTAATTTCTTTCTTAAATACGAAATATTAACCCACACTACGTTAATTTCAGAATCACTGTCATAACCCCAGATTTTTTCTAAAAAATGTTCAGTTTGAATTACATTTCCCGGATTTCTCATCAACATTTCCATCATTTGGTATTCTTTGTTAGATAATCTTACTTTATCCTTTTCTGTAGCTAACTCAAATGTATGTTTACTTAAACTTACATTTCCTAATTCTAATACATTACTAGTAAATGTAGCTTGTCTTCTTGTCATTGAACGTACTCTAGCTAATAACTCTTTAGTAACAAAAGGTTTTGTTAGATAGTCATCTGCCCCACTGTCTAAACCATATACTTTATCTTCGATTTCTGATTTAGCCGTAAGTAATAATACAGGCGTACTTTTTTTGTTTTCTCTTAATTTTTTTACAACTGTTACTCCGTCCATTTGTGGCATCATAACATCAAGAATAGCACCATCATATTCATCTAACATTAGATAATCTAATGCATCTTGTCCATTATTAACCACATCAACTGAGTAATGATTATGTTTTAACATTGCTTCAAGAGCATCTGCTAAGTCTTTTTCGTCCTCGGCTAATAATAACCTCATTGACTTTCACTCCTAACTTTATTTTTATGTTATTTTTCTAATATAAGTCTATTATATATACACAAACTAAAATTAAGTTTAAACAATTTTTTTAATTTTAAAAATATATTACTCTTAACTAGAAGTCTTTCTTATAAAAACTTAATATGTTAAACTTCAATAATTAATAAACTTCAATACATAGACACTCTAATATTTTAGTCTATAATTCCACTTTCCCATTTACACATATATTTTACATCATTTTACTAGACAATGTCAAAAAAATAAAATCATTTTAAATTTTTTATTATTTAAAACAACTAAAATACCTATTATAATAAATCATCTATTTAAAATTGAAGACATCTACAAATCCTATCTAAATAGATATTGAAATAACAGTTAAATTCAAATTTATATATTTTTAATTAATAAGTTATAAAAAAATATTTACTTTTTTCCTATTAACAAGCCACTTTGAATGTAGTCTTTCATTCCTTTTCCATAGCCCCATTTTTCTGCATATTCGTCCGTTACATCAGAATTAATGATTTGGAACTTAGTAAATCCTGCTTTTTTAATTATTTCTACTATCTCTTCTTCCAGAAGAGCGCCTGCCACTCAAGTACAGTGCATCTTTCTAGAATTTTTCCACTCTGATGGTAAATCTTTTTTTAAGATAATATCAGATATTACAAACATTCCATCTTCCTTTAAAATACGATGAATTTCGTCGTATACTTTTTGTTTATCCGGTTCAAGGTTGATAACACAGTTACTAATAACTCTATCAACAGATTCATTTTCTAATGGAATATTAATTAGTTCACCTTTAATAAATTCAATATTATCGAACTTCTTATTATCACGAACTTTTCTTGCTTTTTCTAACATAGAATCCAATCTATCCAAACCGTAAAGTGTACCAACTTTTGGATTTTTCATCTTTGTTATGAAAATATCCATCCCTGCTCCACATCCTAAGTCGATTAAAGATTGTCCTTCCTTAATTTTCAAGTGATTAATTGGATTTCCGCAAGAAAGTCCCATATTAATTTCATCAGGAAATTCATTAATAATTTTTTCATCATAACCTAACGATTTACTTAGTTGTTTAGGATCAATTTTTGTCTTTTGTTTATTTTTGGAAATATTATCATAAAAGTTATCAACTGATAATCTTATTTTGATATTACTATTCATTTCATCACCATTCCTTTATATTAAATAGTTGCTCGAATCAAATGATTCAAGCAACTATCACTTATTCTTTATTCTATCATAGAAGTTTATTTTTTTCTATAATTATAGTTTAACAATTTCTCTGTATCGGAATGTTGGATTTGGACGTCCAGGGATTAAAGCATTTAAAGTTTCTTCTTTATACCCAACTACTTTAAACACACGTTCAACTTCTTCTTTTACGATTTCAACTAATTTATCTGGATGAACTTCTACACGTGCGTTGACTGTAAGAAACACTTTATCACTAGCATTGTCTAATTTACGTAGTGTTGCAGTTTCTTTCTTACCTACAATGTTCCCTACTAATCCATCTTTTTTACCTTGTAGAAGGAACTTCACATGACCTACATTTAGATTTAATGAATCGAATCTTTCTCCTAAATTCGCTAAGAATGCAGTAGCTAATGTTTCAAAAGATTCTTCTTTTTCAATAGCGTACGTTCCATTTAACCATCCGAATAATGCTTCGCCATCAGCATATGTATCATAGTCTACTTCTACAATTCTTCTTCCTACTTCTTTTTCACTATTAATAATGTAATCAAACCACTCGTCTAAACCTTCTCCAGTTTTAACACTTGCAGTTAGAACATTTTCATTATTAAATTCTTTTTTAGTTTTCTCTACTAAATCAGCTAATTCTTCTTCAGATAATAATTCAATTTTGTTAATTAAGATAACATCCGCTTCTTCGAACTGTTTATAAATAATATAATCTCCAGGATTTGAATGATCCTTTAGAACTGCTTTTAAACGTGTTGGATCAGCCAGTGCTGTAAGCTGTTTTAAGTTAACTTTTTCATTATATTTTTCTTTAAGAGGTTGCATAATAGTCGCTGATAAATCAGTACAACTTCCTACTGGTTCTGCTAAAATAATATCGCTATTATTCGCTTCTTGAAGATGAGCAATCGCATCAGCAAACCCTCCAAAATTACAGCAGAAACAACTTCCACTAACTTCTTCTACGATGTCATTGTTAGTTTCTAAAAATGAAGTATCAACTAGTTCACTCGCTTGGTCATTTGTAATTAATCCAACTTTACGACCTTTTTCATTTAAACGCTTCGCAACTTCCCATAGAAGACTAGTTTTCCCAGCTCCTAAAAATCCACCTACTAAAATTAAATCTGTTTTGTTTGTCATAATTCTTTTCTCCTCGAATCTTATTATATTATTTAGTTAATTCTTTTTGTTTTTTCAATGCTGGTTCTAAAATTTTTGTAAAGAAGTATCCAGCTAATACTCCACCAACTATTGGTCCTAGTATATAAACCCAGAAGAAACCACCATTTGAATCAGGAAATGACCAAGACCCCCAACCGAATATCCATGCTACCAAACGCGGCGCAAAGTCACGTGTAGGATTCATTCCTGCTTGTGTTATAGGTGCTAATAGACATAACAACGACCCTACTGTTAAACCGATTTGAATCGGTGCCATATTATCATTTGGTCTACCAACATTCGCCCCTTCTGTAAATAAAAATATAATTAAAACTAATAAAAACGTTCCTAATGCTTCTACAAAAATTGCTAAAGGCATAGATATATTATAGCTCCCAGGTTGATTATAATACTCCCCGAACATCTTCGCCGTAGCTACTGATTCAAATGTTCCACGTACTATATTCTTTTTAGCTTCAAACTGAGCTATAGATGAGCTATAAATTCCATACATTACTAATGATCCTAGTAATGCTCCGATGAATTGCCCTGCAATATATGTTGGTAATCTTTTAGCACTCATTCTTCCTGTAAGCACCATAGCTATCGACACAGCTGGATTAAAATGTGCATTGCTAAGGTTTCTAGTCATATAAATACCAAAAGTAACCGCAAATGCCCACAACATTCCTATTTGGAATAAACTTTGATGCGCATCATATAATACTGCAGCAGCAACAGAACCCGTTCCAAAGAGTACTAAAATAAATGAACCAACAACTTCCCCCAAGAAGTTATTTCTTAACGAATATTTCTCCATGAATATCCCCCTATTTTTGTATTTCTATAAATACATTATAACAGTTTTAAAACAATATTTGAATAATTATTTTTTAATTTTAATATGTATATATAGTGAGAATCCTAACTTTTATTTTATATTTTATATATTCTAAAACATAAAATAGATATAATAATATTCATTTAAAACTATAAATTCTATAAACTATAAAGATTTACTAAGAATTTCTCAAAAAAATATTATTATATATTTAATGAGATTTATATAGTATAAAAAATAAGCCCTAATTAGGACTTATTTTTGAAAACTTATATTAAACTATTATATTCTTCTTCTGTTAAGTAACTTGAAATTGCACCTGTTTTTGTAGTTGTTAAACTAGCGTAGTTAGTCGCAAATGTTGCCATAGCTGACAGCTCTTCTTCTGAAATATTATTAATATTTTCATGATTTAATAGTTTCGATAAGAATGAACCAGCAAAAGCATCCCCAGCTCCAGTAGTATCAACAGCTTTTATATCAGGTATTTCTGTCACTACCTTGTAATCATTATAATATACTTCAGCCCCATGTTCTCCTTTAGTATAAAGAACAACTTTCATGTGGCTAAAGTCTTTTTTCAATGCTTCTTCTATATTAGTAGTTCCAGTTAGAAATTCTAATTCATTATCGGCAACTTTAATTACATCAACATAAGGTAAGAATTCTTTAATAGTTTCAAGATATACCTTGTGATCATCCCAAAGATTGAAACGTAAGTTAACATCAAAAGAAATTAGCACACCAGCTTCTTTAGCTTTTTTTAGTAATAGGTGATGGCTATCTTTTGATTCTTCTTGAATAGCAATACTTGCAAAGTGAATTGCTTCAATCTCAGATAAGTCAACTTTTTCTACATCTTCCTTACTAATTCTTAATGTTGATGAGCCTTTAAAGTAAAAACTAAATGAACGGTCCCCAGTTTCATCTAAAGAAACAAATGCTAATGGTGTAAAACTATCAGCTTTACGACTTACATATTTGCAGTCAACATTTTCATTTTTTAAAGTATTTTCTAGAAAATCACCAAAACCATCTTGCCCAAGTGATGTTAATAAATAACTCTTATGCCCCAGTTTTTGTGCAACGCAAGCCACGTTAGCTACACATCCACCAGCCTCTTTTTTAAACGATTTTACTTTATCGATTGTTCCTACACCTTCTCCAATAAAGTCAATTAGCATTTCTCCTATACATAAAACTGCCATTTTAGTTCTCCTCTCTAATTTCGATTGCTCCAAGTTCTTTTGCTAAATAATTAGCAGCTGTAATTTTTACATTATGATTTTCCGGATAAAATCTTGTAGAAAGTGCAAATGATCCATCATTAGCAAATAATTCAATTGATGAACTATCAAATACTATTTCCACATTTTCTAAATCCAGTTTGTATTTTCTATCATTTCTTCCATAACCACTAGTTCCAAAAGATACTTTTAATTCTTTATTATCATAGCTTACTTTAAAATCAGCTACGCTAATTTCAAACTTATCGCCATGTTCTTGTTTATAATACCATGTATTTTTGTTAAAGTCATTAGTTTTAATATCGTTACCTAATAAATCTTTCACCGATTTGTGTAAAGTTTGTCTAACTTTACCATCTTTATAATTTACTACACGTGGAACAGTTAAACAGTTTTGATAACCAAACTTCGTAGTTGGATTAGTATAACTACTGTCTGGAACATACATCCAACCGATTAGTACACGATTATCATCTTCATCTAAAAATGTTTGCGATGCATAAAAATCATGTCCGTAATCTAATAATGTAAAGTTATCTAATTTATCTACATTTTCAATTCCCTCTTCAACTACAGAATATCCAATTTGATACATATTTTCATAATTAGGATACATTCTTGTAATTCCTTGTGGTGAAAACATAAATATTTCTTTTCCATCTACTTCAAAATAATCAGGGCATTCCCACATGAATCCTAGATTTTTTTCTGAATAGATTGTTTTATACGGTTTAAGAGTATCCTTATCAAATACTAATAAACAACCGTAATCATTGCTATCTCTAGCTCCAAGAACTAGATAGTTTTTTCCATTTTTTTCAAATATTTTTGGATCTCTAACATGATTTGACATATTAGGATAATCATCTGTCGTTAACAGACATTTTTTCTCAGTAAAATTAATTCCATCTTCCGTTTCAAAAGATATGGTATTATGACCACGCCCCACATGAACGTAGTCATAATCCCCTTTATATTTCACATTTCCTGTGTAGTAGAAGACTAGTTTTCCATCTTCTATGTTGGCACTTCCTGAATAAACACCACTTTTTTCTTCTTCTATAGTTGGTGTAAGAAATACGCCACGATCTTCATAATTTTTTAGATCACTACTAGTATAGTAATACCATAGTTTTAATCCACCTTCTACTTCATAAGAATATTGGTGAAAAATATGATATTTACCTTTAAAGTAAGCTAATCCATTCGGATCGTTTAGCCAACCTTTAGTAGGTTCTAAATGAAGATTTTGTTTCCAGTTATTAGCTAGCATTTACAAGTTCCTTCTTAGTTTTGAAGAAGTATGCTGTTACTGAGAATGAAACGATGAATGATAATGCTAAACCAATACCAAATGTTGACCAGTGATTTGCAGGGATTGATAAGAATCCTGGAAGACCAGCTGCTCCTAATGCTGATGCAAATACTTTATTTAATCCAATCCAAGCACTTCCTACCGCACTTCCTGCAATAGCCCCGTAGAATGGATATCTAAGTCTTAAGTTAACCCCGAACATAGCTGGCTCTGTAATACCTAATAATGCAGAAATTCCAGATGCTGATGAGATTGATTTCATTTTTGTGTTTTTAGAGAATACTAATACTGCAAGAACCGCTGCACCTTGTGCTACGTTAGACATAGATGCGATTGGGAAGATAAATGTTAATCCTGTTGCAGCTAGTAATTGTGTTTCAATAGCTGAGAAACTTTGGTGTAATCCAGTAATTACAATTGGCGCGTAGAACAGACCGAAGATTGCTGCTCCAGCGAATCCACCTTGCATATATAACCATTGTAATCCTTGCCCTAATAATGTACCAGCTTCACGAAGTACAGGTCCCATCCATGCAAATGTTACAAATCCAGTTACGAATAATGAAACTAACGGTGTAGTTAAGTTATCTAACCATGAAGGAGTTACACGACGTAGGAATTTTTCGATTGTAGCTAATAACCACGCAGCTGCAAGAATTGGTAATACAGTTCCTTGATATCCTACTTTTGCAATCTTAAATCCGAATACATCCCAGTATTGAAGAGATGTAAGTCTTTGTAGACCATCAACTGCTTGACCACTTTGGTTTACGATATCTAAAGCTGGTGCAAGAAGTTGGTTTGTAGATGGATCTAATTTACCAAATGTATAGAAGTTCATTACATCTGGGTGAACCATTAACATAGCTAGAGCAGCCCCTAGATATGGGTTACCACCAAAACGCTTAGTAGCAGAGAAACCAATTAATACAGGTAGAAATACGAACGGTGCATTAGCGAATACGTTAACCATATCTGCAAGACCTGCGATACCTGGGTTAGCTTCAATAACTGATTTACCAGTGTAGAATAAATCTTTAGCTGTTAATACGTTATTAATCCCCATTAAAAGACCACCAGCAACAATCGCTGGAATAATTGGAACGAAAATATCACTTAACATTTTTACAAAACGTTGTAGTGGATTTCCTTTTGGTTTTTTAGAAGCAGATTTCTCACCTTCTTCTTCACTAGAAGCTCCACCTTTGTATACCTCATTGTACTTAGCGTACACTTGTTGAACAAGACCACTTCCGAAGATTAATTGAAGTTGACCATTGTTAAAGAATACACCTTTAACACCTTCGATATCTTCTAATTTTTCTTTATTATATTTTTTTTCATCGTTTAATTCTAAACGAAGACGGGTTGCACAGTGAACAACAGAGCGTAAGTTTTCTTCACCACCACTATGTTCAACAACTTCTGTTATAACTTTTTTTAAGTCCATAGCCATTTCTCCTTTATATTATTTTTCTTATATATAATGACATTTAACAGTTACCAAAACATAATGGTAACGTTACTTTTTTATTTTAACCCACTTAAGAATGTTTGTCAAGAGAAAAAAGTAACGTTACCTTTTTATTTTTAAAATTTTCTTTACTTCTCCAATTTCTTGCTACATAATCTTATTTTTGATATAATCTAGTAGCATAAAAATACTATAGAAAGTGAGGTTATCATGAACTTTACAATTAGAAATTTATTCTTTAATGTATTAAAAAACATTAACCGTTATAAATTCACTTATATTTCAATTGCAGCTATCATTCAATTTATTTTAATCTGTGGTTTGTGGATAATCTCCAAAATATTCCAACTAGCCCTTACCCTCGCCGGTGAAGAACATTTAGATAAGAATAATATTCTAAGCATATTAACCAATCCATATAGTTTTGTAATATTAAATATATTAATACTTATAGTAGCATTCTTTATGTTTATTGAGTTTTCGATACTAACCTTTACTATTTATGGGCAATTGACTGATAGACAATATTCATTTAAAAATATATTAAATAACGCTTGGAAAAAAACTAAAAACCTAGCAGGTTTTCAAACTTTATTTTTTATAGTTTACTTCCTAATAACAATACCAACTATCAATCTTGGGGTTAAGCCTGTTATTGCAAAGAATTTATTTATTCCAAAATTTATTAGTAATGAAATAATGAAAACTACTAGCGGTTTTATTATCTGGGGTTTTATAATGTTAATACTGGCTTATATAAATCTTAGACTAATTTTCACCCTTCCATTAACTGCTGTAGGTGATGAAAAAATACTAGACAGTATAAAAAGAAGTTGGGAACTTACAAAAACTGGTAAAAGAAAATTAGTATTTACTATAGGTTTATTTGAAATTATATATCTAATAATAGCTGGAATTCTAACGACTATAATTACATTTATTTGTATATACTTCGATAATGACGGAAGTAACCCTCTTGTTCAAACTCTATTTTTCTCATCAATTAGTGCGCTAGTTTTCTTTCTAGGAGTTATCTCAAAAATAACGGTAATCACCTCACTAATTACAATTCTTATCAATCATAATGAAATATCAGAAGAACTAGTTAATAATCTTAATGAAAACAAGAAAAAATCAAGCTTTGTAATAATCTTTACAACTATCATTATAATAATCGCAACAATTATCAATGGTTTTAATATATATGGGAATGAAGTTAATAAAAATATTGAAACAATAGCTCATCGCGGATATGTCGCTAAAGGTGTAGAGAATTCAATTGAAGCTCTTGACGGTGCTGCAAAAGTAGGTGCTGATTACGTTGAATTTGATATTATACTAACAAAAGATAATAAATTTGTTGTTATGCATGACTTTAACCTAAAAAGACTCGCTGGTATTAATAAACATGTTCAAGATATGAATTTTGATGAAGTAGTAGGTTTAACAATCAAACAAGGTGATTATACTAGTAAAATTCCATCATTAGAGGAATTTGTAAATAAAGCGAAAGAATTAAACATAAAGCTTGTGATCGAACTAAAACCTCATGGCGCAGAACCATCAAATTATATCGATATATTGATTAATGAGGTTAAAAGATTGAAACTTGAAAACTATAAATTCATGTCATTAAACCCTAAAGTAATGGAAGAATTAGAAACAAAAGCACCAAACTTAGAAACTGGTTATGTTATCCCACTACAGTTTGGAAACTTCCACCAAAGTAACGTCGACTTTTTCGTAATAGAAGATTTCTCTTATAGAGATCGTCTTGTAGAACAAGCTAAAAAGCAAAATAAAAAAGTTTTTGTTTGGACAATAAATGATTCAGCACTAATTACTAAATATTTACAAAGCCCCGCAAATGGTATCATTACCGATGAACCTGAGCTTGTTAAAGAAGAGAAAGACATTTTAGAAAATCATTATACTTATTACGATAAAATCTTAAGGCTTGTTAATTTTAGATAAAAATAACGACTAGAACACTTTTGTTCCAGTCGTTATTTTATATTATCCTAAAATTTTCTTAGCTGCAGTTTCTAACACCTTAATTTGTTCTTTTAATTGTTCTTTAGATGCATCGTTATTCAATAACTTATTCGCTAAGGCTCTTGCTTTTTTATATTCAGTTTGCAATTCTAGTGTAGCTTGAGAAAATTTTTCATTTTTTCTTAAATCATTATCTACTAACTTTTGTAATTTAGATTTTAACTGTTCAGCAGATTCTACAATATTCTCTTCAGTTGCAGATTCTTTCCCTTCGTTATTATTTAAATTATCTATTTCTGATATCAGTGCTCTTAAAGCTTCTACTGTCATTGCTTCTTTAATTCTCTTAATATATTTATTCTTATCTTGAATAAATTCAGAATTTAAAACCCTACTCTTAGCTTCTTTTTTGACTTCTTCTAGTTCCTCAGTCATAGAAGTTGAATTATTATTTGGAGGAGTTACTTCTACAGAACTACTATTTTTCTGAGCATTTGCTTCCTCAAGCGTTTTTATAGCTGCAGATAATTTATTAATTCTTATCTCTAATTCATTTTTATCAGCATCAGCCTTAGATAGTATTTTTTCAGCATTATTTCTTGAATTCAACCAAGCAGTTTCTTCCCCAGTTCCTTGCATTTTATAATTAGATTCAGTTCTTAGGTCTTTTGCTACAAGATTCTGTAGTTGTTCTTTTAATTTTCTAACATCTTCATTAACCACTGGCTGTGTTCCGTTATTTGAATCTTCAACTTTTGGTTTTTCTGCCGTCATTGAATCACCATTAGAATTCTTATATACATATGTTATTTCTGTTTTTTCTCCAATTCTATCATTAAGTGCACTAATATCTTTTACTTTAACAAATGTATACCCTGTTAAGTCAGCTTTTCCTACTGAAACTGGGAAGTGACTATATGCTTTTAATACTTTATCTTCAGCAATCTTTTTACCAGTTTCATCTTGATATTTAAGTGTTATAGTTTTTACCACTGGATTTACTTGTCCGCCTGTTTTTTCAACAATAGCGTGTACTTTATGAGTTGTATCAAAATTTGTTCCATCCACCGCAAAAGTATAAGTGAATTTCATATTCTCTTTTAAATTACCTGGTAAAATTATTTCAGCAATTTGGAATGTTCCATTTCCAAGAATACCATTATTTACACCACTCTTACCTGCAAGAACCATTTTAATAAGATCACTCTCAGCTCCTTCTATAGGCCACTCTACTCCATTTTGGTCAACTATCTTAACTTTTGTTTTTACTTCATTCAAATTAGCTCCGTAAAGGTGAACTTCAGTTTTTTTACTAACCTGATTCGATGCTACAGTTGTTTCAGTTTTTTCTACCCCGTCATTCACAGCACCAGTCCCACTTGTTCTATATGAAGTAATTGTTAAATTTGATAATACTGGTTTTGTACTATCTTGATCTTTTCCAACTACTGTAAACGTAGGTTTATCGCGTCTGTCTCTTCCTTCTAACGTAGTGATGTTGACTTCTTTACCATTTTGATATATTTTCACTTTATATGATTTTGAAATATTTGTAGTATTTTCTGGGAAATTAATTCTCGCTACAAGATCATTATTACGTTTTTCATATACCACTTTATTTGTTAGTGTAGTATTTTCTTCTATTGAATCAGCATCGAATACTCTGATTTTTACATTATTAGTTGTCAAATTATTGCCTTTTAAAACTAGGCTTCCTTCTCCTCCACCTTGAAGAACTTCATTTTCTAGTGAATAATTTGATATTTTAGCTTCCTCTACAAAGGCTTCTTGCATCTTTTCTAAATATTTATTTGTTTCTACACCATCTACAGTTACTACAAATTTATATTTAACATCTTTATTAGTTTCATTTTTTGGAACAGTAATAGTGTAGCTCACTTTATTAGTTGACTCAGTTAAAAATTTATCTATTGTTACATTCTCTGTTTTTACACCATCTCGATAAGCAACGAGTCCTACTTTGTTTACATCTGTATTTTTAACTTCTACATCAAATAATAATAATCCACCTTTACCTGATAAATTTTTTGTAACTATTGCTTCTTTAATAGCTACTATATTACCATCTTCTGTTTTTGGTTTTTCTGGAGTTGACTCATTTTTCGGATTATCCGGCTTAGTTTCTCCTGGGACTTCTGGTTTTTCTGGAGCTGTTCCTGAGTTGCTCCCTTCTGTTTTTTCAGGTTTTGTTTCCGTATTATTTCCACCAGTAGGAGTTACCTTCCCTCCTACTTTTTCAGCAACAGCATTAACTTCTTCGATAGTTTTCGCTCTATTTAACTCTGCTCGTAACTTTAACTTATCTTCATTATCTTTATTTGAAGAAACAATTAGTTTTTTAACTTTTGTTTTTTCACTTCCAACAATAGCCGCATTAGTTTTTTCTATTAAGTTTGAAATAGCTGCTTCCAATTGTTCTTTAGTAGCGTTTGAATTTTTAAGTACTTTTTCTGCTTCTGTTTTAGCATCTATCCAAGCATTATTAGCTGGTTGATTACCTTCGTTGGCTATATAGCCTTTTTCAGTTCTAAGTTCTCTACTTATTAATTTTTTAAGTTCAGCACGTGTTTTACTCAAATCTTCTTTAAAGTTTTCTTCTTTATGTTCTGGAGTTAGCTTTCCTTCTGGTTTATCCGGTTTTACCTCTGATTTTGGCTGCTCCGGTTTCACTTCAGGGTTAGGTTTAACTTCTGGTGCTGGTTTTATTTCTGGTTTGTCAGGTTTTACCTCCGGTTTTGGTTGTTCTGGTGTTTCAACCGGTTTTGTTGGTTGCTCTCCTAGCGCTGGAGTTCCTTCTGGTTTATCTGGTTTTACCTTTGGTTTCGGTTGTTCTGGTTTTATCTCTAGTTTTTCTGTTGCCAGTTCTTCTTCTACATGATATTTAACATCTACTCTTAGATTATCGCCTGCTATATTAATTGTTTTTGAGACAACTTTTTCTACTATTGCTGTATTAGGTAACGTTTTTTGACCGCTTGCTATTAATTGTTTTATCGCTTCTAACTGTTCTTTTGTTACTTCTTTTTCTATTTTTTGACCTGCTTTTATACTAGCGATATGATATGAAACCACCCTAGCCCCATTTAACATTACATTTACATCTACATCAGTTAGGTCTTTTGTAGCTATTAATTCTACTTTTGCCCCTCCATTTTTTTCTATAATGCTTACCTTAATATCCTTATTAACTTGCACCTCTATATTTTCTTTTGCTTTTGAAACATGTAGATTAGTTTGTGGCGATACAAGTAAACTTGCCGCTATCATTACTGATGCTGCTCCCATACTAAATTTTCTTATTGAAAATACTTCTCTTTTACCAAATATATTTTTCATTTTCTTTCTCCTTAATCTAGATTCCTATTTTGATTATCTATAATTTTTAAGTTCATCTTTATCATCAAGAACTATAAACTGTTCTTTTAATTATCTAGATAACACTCTTCATTTCTAAATCTCTGGTAATTAATTTTTTAAGTTTTACTATTATTAAATATAATTTAAGAACTTCTTCATTTTTATTCACTTAAATCTATAGAATCATAAAATTCATCAGTTCCTACTTTGTAAGGTACAAAGTTTCCATCTTCCTCTTTAATTTCCAAACTACCAGGTAATACTTGATCATTTTCTCCTTTTACCTTAATAATGTACTCTGCACCAACAGTTAATTCTATATTAGTTAAACTTCCATTACTACTAGTTATCTCAACTTTATCCATAGGATCTTGTTTATTTACAAACTCAAAAGTAATTTCACGTAATTCTGGCTCTCTCCCATTTCTTACTAGAATCTCTGGAATTTCACCTTTTTTGACTGTTTTTTTATCAATTTTTGATTTTTTAATTTTATTTAAAGCTGTTGTTAAATTATCTATATAACCTTTAACATAAATTGGTAAAGTTTCCGGTTTTGCTAATTCTTCTTTTGCTGAATTAACAATATCATTTAATTCTTTGTTAGGTGCTTTTTCTAACTCTTCTTCCGCTTCTTTAATCTTATTAGTCAAGTCTGTTTTCAAATAATTTAAATCAACTCTTTTTACAACAAACACAGGAATCTTAGTTCCATTATAATCTGTAAGACTATATTTCCCTTCTGAGCCACTATATGTTATAACTCCGTTTTCTGATACGTTTAAGTTAACTGAGTCTGGTTTGAATTCCCAATTAAATTGATCATTTTTAGAAACATTTACTATGTAATCTACACCATTTACTTTTTCCTCTAAAGCTAACTCGACTATACCGTCTTTATTTGAACGAGCATTTTTTAAAGTCGTTATTTTAGTTCTAATTCCATTAACTGATAATTCAACATTCTCAACAGGATTACCATTTTCATCTACTACTTTATAGTATGATTTAACAGTTTTAATCTCCTTGTCATCTTTTCTTTCTTCTTTAAATTCGATTATCCCTGTAGTTTCTGGCATTATAATTTTATTATCGATACTTATTATATCTTTATCTTCATTCGTTTGGAATATTACACTTTCTCTATTAAATGCAGTATCTCTTTTTTCAATTCTTAATTCATATTTTTTATTAGGTTTAAGTTGATTTGATTTGAACGTTAATGTTCCATCTTCACCTGTTTTGTCTTGTTTTACTATATTCGGAATTCCTCCATCAAATTCAAACAATCTAAGTGGTGCATTACCTATCGCTTTACCAGTACTATCAACTACTTTTGCAGTAATTTGATTCAATGTATCTATATCATCCTCTCCTAAAGCAGCTTCTTTTTCTACTCTTTGTACTTCTATGCTTTCTATCACTTCATTAGTTTTAGCATTATACAAAACAGTATATCCTTCTTCATTCTCTCTAGCTACAACGGCAATTTCATCCATTTGATATTTTTCATTGTCATTTAAAGTGACTGTATAAACTTCATCTTTAGTAAGTTCTACATCACTAACTACAGATTTATCGACAACTTTGTCTATAACTTCATTAGTATTTTTCTTATTAACGAATGTAAATGTTAACTTATCTAATACTGGTTGATTTTTGTTTATTACAGAGATATCATCAACAACTAATTTTTTAGTTTTCTCTTCTTTATGTTCATCTGGTTTTGGTTGTTCCGATTTCACCTCTGGTACTATCTTCAATTTCAGTTCAACAGTTCCATGAATATTTGCAGGTCGACCTTCAAATTCATGATTATAATCTTCTATATTGATATCATACTTATAAGTTTGTTCTTCATTATTTGTAACATCAAATGTAATATTTGAACCATCCTCCGAAATTTCCATACCACTTGGTGCGTCTTTTGCACTATCTAGTAAAGCTCCTGAATTTTCCCAATCTTTTAGCGGATTTTCTATAGTTACTTTTCGATTTTTTATTTGTGATTTCTTAACTTCAACTGTTATCGGCAATTTTGTAAATGTAAATTCCCGTTGTTTATTCTCATTTAGAGTAGCATCCGCCATTGTATTTCTACTTGCATACTGTTTTAACCACTCAAAATCTTCTTTTGTAATTTCTCCTAAATATCCAGTGTTAATATTTAATTCTTTTATTATGTCCATGTATTCCTTATCTAAAGGATTTCCATCAATTACTAGACGTCGTAAATTTGGTAATTTTTTAAGCACACTTAAATCAGTAATATTCATGTTTTTCAACTCTAACGCTTCAATATTTTTTAAGCTTTCAAGAGCATTGATATCACTAATATCTTTATTATTTTTCAAATATAATGTTTTTAGATTAACAAGTCTTGCTATGTCTGACACATTGTCATTATTAAGTTTATTATTGTCTAAATGTAATTCTGTAAGACTAGTCATATTTCTAAGAGAAGAAATGTCATTTATCTCATTATCTTCTACATCTAGATTTTTCAAGTTTAACCCATTAATAAAATTAAGATTTTGTAAATTACCTTGTCCTACACGAACATCTTCCAACTTACTATTCGATGTTAAATCTAAATTAGTAACATCTACTTTTTCTTTCGTTTTATTTTGATTTGTATAATAGAATAATTTCAACTCAGTTAATTTTTTCAAGAATGTAAAATCTTTGATTTTTCTAACTTCATCTTTCTTAGCAAGAACTTTAAATTCTTCCAAATTACTTGCATTTTCTAAAGAGCTAATCAATTCATCAGTAACTGGAATATTTACAGATGTATTTCCTAATTTAACCTCTCCATTAGCATCAAATACTCGTAATTTTTCAAAATCACTCACGTGAAAATCCGCTTCAGAATTTGGTTTTGGAATTGATGTAGGTTTTTTATTAACTACGTGCTCTGAATTAGCTTTATCTGTTAAATTTTTATATTTTTTATTAAATTTACTCCAATCGTTTAATAATGTTCTATATAGCACTTTATCTGTTGACGATAACTCTACTGTATCTGTTGGTTTTTTAACTGTTTCTTTCGACAAGTGAACATTCAAAATAAATGTTCCCCATTGTTGATAAGATTTAAACCATTGAACTGCATACAAACCATTTTCAATATTATCCGGCAAAATATACTTACCATCTTTTTGTGTAATTGTATACTGATTATGTATTGGTACTAACTCTTCAGTTTCATCGTTTACCTTAGGTTGATTTTTCCCTTTTTTATTAACTACCTCATAAAGCTTCAATGTACCATCACCATTAGTATCTAAACTAATTTCACTACCGTCAAAATTTTTAGCAATAGAAAGTGTAAATTCCTTATTAGTGATATCTACTTCTTCTATTTGTTTTGCAAATCCACGTTTTTTATTAATTTTATCTAAACTATTTAGTGGAGAAAAGTCATGGATACTGTTATTACTTAAATTTAAATCTGTAAGTTTTGTTAAATTTGTTAGATTACTCACATCAGTAATTTTATTATCTGCAGCTCTTAATGAAGTCAAATTAGTAAGATTATTTAATGCTGTTACATCTTTAATATTATTCGCTCCTAAACTTAAATGTGTTAACTTAGTTAAACCTGATAAAGGTGTTAAATCAGAAATTTTATTAACATTAATATATAGTTTTTTAAGATTTGTTAGGTTTCTCAGTGCTTCTACAGAAGAAATTTTATTCTCCGTTAACCATAGATTCGTTAAATTTGTTAAATCTTTCAGTACTGAAATATCTTCAATGTTCTTGTTACTAGTTAAATCTAAATTACTTAATTCACTTAGATTTTTCAATGCACTTATATCAGTTATACTATTTCCAGAAAGTATAACGTCATTTAATTTTGTTAATCCAGATAACGCATTTATGTCTGTTATACCTCTATTAGCAATACTCAGTGTTTCAAGATTCGTTAGGTTCTTTAACGCCTCAATATTTTTTATAAAATAATCATCTGGGTTTTGTGCATCTGAATATTCTGGATCAACAAAAGGCCCAGCTATATTTAAAATTCTCAAATTAGTTAATTTACTCAATGCTGATATATCTTTAATTTTTACATTTTCTAAAGATAATTCTTCCAACTTAGTTAAATTTGCTATTGAAGATATATCTCTGATATCATTGTGTTCTCCATTAATTTCAAGTTTTGTCAAATTCATCAAGTTTTCTATTCCTGATAAATCTTTAACACCATAAAGATTAATTAATTCAGTTATTTTAGTTAAATCTTTCCCTTTAAATTTTGCCGCTAATACTTTATCCTTAAATTTTTCTTTTTCAGCTACATTTAATTTTATATTTTTTACACTCCATGCATAGTCCTCAGATTTTAATTTCAAATCGATTGGAACTACTTTACCTTGATTTTTATTGAGGAATTCCTCTGTAAATGTAAAATCAAATTTTGATGTTGCTGAATTATAAGTAACACTTACTCCATCCACATTAGTAGTAACTTCTGAGAATAGATTAATAGGTTCGTCACTTTCGAATACTTTCGCTAATTTTTCGCCTAATTCATTTATACCTTTAAATGGACTCTCTACAGAA
The DNA here is from genome assembly GCF_963525875.1 of uncultured Gemella sp. Lineage (GTDB taxonomy): Bacteria > Bacillota > Bacilli > Staphylococcales > Gemellaceae > Gemella. Next base: position 82,850 of record NZ_CAURMG010000002.1, read on the forward strand.
ACTGTTGAACCAGATACATCAATAGTTTTATCGTAATTTATTCTTTGACCAGCGAAACTAACACTACCTTCACCTTCCTGTTGTTTAGCTACTCTATCAGCAATATACTGTTCTAGTCCCGAATAGTCACTAATATGATTTCCACCTAATACTAAATCTTTTATATTAGAAAGATTTTTAATTGGAATTATGTCTGAAATATTATTACTTCCAAGTGATAACATTTCCAATTTAGTAAGATTTTTCACCACTGAAATATCTTTTATTCCTCCACTAATAGTTGGATGAACTGGATCACCTGTTTGGTCATTATTATTATGAAGGTCTAAATGTTTTAAATTAGTAAGTTTTTCTAAAGGTGAAATGTCCTCTATCTTGTTAGCATATAAGTCTAAGTATTCTAAATTTGTTAATTCTGATAAAGGTCGTAAATCTGAAATTCTGTTTCTAATTAATGATAATTTTATTAATTTATTCAATTTAGAAAGTGGAGATAAATCGCTTATTTCATTTTCATTCAGATCTAATTTTTTAAGATTAACTGCATTTTCCAATCCTGATAAATCTTTTATACCATGTGTTTGAACAAACTTAAACTCTGAAGTATCTTTTAGAGATGTAGTTTTTAGTATTGAATTATTTTTTTCATCTCTTAAACTAATTTCTTCTAAAGATTCCAGTTCTTTTCTGGTTATCTTTTGATCATCAGATCTTCCACTGCTTATATTTTTATTGATTAATTTTTTTAAATTTGGATCACTAAAGATTACTTCTTCATCTTTTTTCTCTTTAGATTCTACTGGCTTCTCTAGAGTTGGTTTCTCCGGGGTCGGTTGCTTCGGATTCACCTCTGATTTCGGTTGTTCCGGTTTCGCTTCGGGGCTAGGTTTAACTTCTCGTGCTGGTTGTTCCGGTTTCACTTCAGGGCTAGGTTTAACTTCTGGTGCTGGTTGTTCCGGTTTCACTTCAGGGTTAGGTTTAACTTCTGGTGCTGGTTGTTCTGGTTTCACTTCAGGGTTAGGTTTAACTTCTGGTACTGGTTGTTCTGGTTTCACTTCAGGGTTAGGTTTAACTTCTGGTGCTGGTTTTATTTCTGGTTTGTCCGGTTTCACCTCTGGTTTTGGTTGTTCTGGGTTTACATCTGGATTTGGTGTATTCGGTTTTTCTATCGTTTTTTCTGGCTGTACTTCTGGTTTCAGCTTTTCCTCCTTAGGTTCTGCTAGCTTCTCTGGTGTTGGTTTTACTTCGGATTTTGGTTGTTCTGAATCTCCAACTGATTTTGTTGGTTTAGCTTCGGGTACTGAATTATCTTCTACATGATATTTTACCTCCACTCTTAAGTTATTCCCTCCAATTGATATTGTTTGCGAAGTACTTCTTTCCACTATTGCAGTATTTGGTAAAGTTTTTTGACCATTTACTATTAGTTTTTTTATTGCTTCTAACTGATTTTTTGTTACTTCTTTTAGTATTTTTTCTCCTACTTTTATACTAGCAATATGATATGAAGCCACCCTAGTCCCATTTAACGTTACGTTTACATCTACATCAGTTAGGTCTTTTGTAGCTGTTAATTCTACTTCTGCCCCTCCATTTTTTTCTATAATGCTTACCTTGATATCCTTATTAACTTGCACCTCTATATTTTCTTTTGCTTTTGAAACATATAGATTAGTTTGTGGTGACACCAATAAACTTGTCGCTATCATTACTGATGCTACTCCCATGCTAAATTTTCTTATTGAAAACACTTCTTTTTTACTAAATATATTTTTCATACTCTTTCTCCATAATTGTAAATTTATTTTATTATTTTTTATTACATCACATCTACTATATTATATTAATACAAGTGGTTTTTCAACACTTCTATCAACTGAATAGATAAGTTTAAATAACGTAATTTTTTTATTTTATTTACCTTTTTCTTTATAATAATACAATCAAAAACTAAAAAATCTCACATTATCATTATATTCAGAAAAATAATAATTTTTTTGAATATAACCAAGTAACTAATACTATAAATCAATTAGATTCTAGACTGAAAAAAATATTTCGTCTATAACAAAAAGAAATTCTACGGTGTTTATTCGGGTCTATAATAAATACGGTTGATAATAAATATCAGCCGTATTTAAATTTATAAAAAAATAGAAAAGAATGTAAAATTCCTTTATAATTTAAGTATGAGCAAAAAATCAAAAAAGGAATTTACATTCATATGTGTAATTATAGCAAATCTCTTAAAACAACGCTACAAATAACTGACAGAAATATAAAAATTCTAGATAAAACAGAGGAAATTGAAATAAATGGCTGTATACATTTAGTTTATTACGGAGTATTGGAAGCTTCATCTAGCTCTTGCCCTCATTGCGGAAAATGTGAGATAACTAATAACGGTTATAGAAAAGTAAAGGTTAAAATTCCCTTAATCTTTGACAAATCAGCCATCTTGTACTTAAATAAACAACGCTTTATATGTAAAGATTGTCACAAATCCCTCACAGCTGGAACTACTGAAGTTAGGAAGCATTCTAATACATCTAAAATTCTAAGAGCTAGTATTATTAAAAGGTTATCTAAAGAGAATACTTCAAAGGAAATAGCTGAGTCTTGTACTGTATCTACTAATACTGTGTTAAGAATACAATGTGATCTAGCTAAATCTTTAGAAAGACCTAAAAGTTTACCTTATTATATGTGCTTTGATGAGGTTTCTTC
>NZ_CAURMG010000003.1:0-80185 GCF_963525875.1 uncultured Gemella sp.
AGTGTGATAATAACATTATGATGCCAAGACGTGAGTTTAACAAAAAAATTAAAAAGATAGTTGAAAAAAATTCATAATATGAAAAAGCTAGTGAATCAATTTAGAGATTCACTAGTTTTTTATTATTTATTAAATCGTTTTGCTACTTTAGAACTGATAAAAAGAAAAGCTAAAACGATAATTATTCCGTATAAGAACTCCATACTTCTAATATTATTTAGAGTGGTTCCGAAGTGTAACCAGATCATTTTTCCAGGGATAAGCCCTATAATATTACCTATAAAATATTTTCTAAAAGATATTCTAGTTAATCCATATGAGTAACAAATAACGCTGTTTGGAAGAACAGGTATTAATCTATATATTATTAAAAATATCATAAGTTTATTTTCACTTATACCGAAAATTGTATCGTATTGTTTTTTAGATAGTTTCTTAGCTAAATATTTTTCGACGTAGTCACTGGCGAAATATCTTGAAATGATAAACATTACGCTAGTGTAGATTATCGAAGAAATTATCGAAAGGATAAAACCATTAGTAAAGCCAAATAAATAACCACCAATCGCAGAAAATATCCCTGGTGGGAATAAAAATATTGGTAATATAGATGCTAGTATTAAAAAGACTATAGGTGCAAAATCACCAAATTGTGCTATAAAATCCTGCATAGTTTCTCCTCCTGATAAAGTAATATTCTTATTATATCATAAAGCTAGGGAAATAAGCGACTAAAAACTAAAAGGGAGTGACTCAAAAATCATGATTTCAGAGAAATCCGTTTTTCGAGTCACTCATGTAAAGATTTTTAGATATTATACTTCTTTTATTAAATGAATTTCAATACCATTTGGATCATTTATAATAATCTTATTATCATATTCAGAGATAATTTTAGTGTTGTTATTTTTTATATTTTCTATAACTTTATTATAAGTATCTTCATCGATAAATAGAATCTCAAAATGATCCAAACCTGGAGTGCCTTTTTGTCTAAAGCTTTGATGAGGGCCTCCCCAGTGATTAACAGCTAGATGATGGTGATAATTGCCATAAGCAATCCAACTAGCACTAGCCACGGAGAATTTATCACTAAATCCTAGTACTTCTTGGTAGAAGTTAGATGAAACAGTTGAGTTTTGAACACTCAGGTGAATATGTCCAATAATAGTTCCTACTGGTAAAGAATAAGGTACTACAGTTTCAGAAATATCAAGTAGGTGCGTAGCATCGATAGGTTCTGTTACTCCTATGATTCTTCCATCTTCTTTTATATCCCAAGTACTTTCATCTTTGTCATAATATACTTCTATGCCGTTACCTTCAATATCACTTAGATAAAGAGCATTACTATAACCGTGATCAGATCCTCCATCCAATGGCATATTAGAATCTATAAAGTGGCGTAATATATTAGCTAGACTTTGTTCATCTGGAACTAGGTACGCTATGTGATAAAGTCCGTAAGAACGAACTAGAGGACCATCAACTTTTTTCAAGTGAAGAAGCGGAGTGTTATCAGAAGTACCTAAAGTAGCTTCAGTTTCGTTTTTAGAAATTATAGTCATATCCATAGCTTCTGTGTAAAATTTAAGCTGTCTTTCAAAGTTTACAACATTAAGTGTTGCAGTTCCAAGTTTAATGTTTGAGTTATATTTTTTCATAGTAAATTACCATCCTTTTAGTTTATTTTCCATGGGAGTGACTCAAAAATTGTGATTTCGGAGAAATCGATTTTGTTGAGTCACCCACGCACAGTTTATTAGATATCTAAGAAGCTTTTGTAAAGCAAATTTAGATAGCAATAACACTGTGTCTACGAATTATCATATACCTTTTTAAAAATTTAGGACTTTTGGGTCAACTCTCAAAATATATTTTACATACTAAAATATATTTTGTAAAGTACGTACTTTTATAATAGTTAGTATCCTATAGTATACTAATGAATAAAATTAGTGATTATTAGCAAAAATATTTTTAAATAGCATAATATTAAATGATAAGTTTTGTGTTTTATGTTATAATAGTTAAGTTGAGTAGGCAAGGCCTAAGTAATATAAGAAATTAATGAAGAAAAGGAGTGATTAATACTATGGCATTAACAGCCGGAATAGTAGGATTACCAAACGTAGGGAAAAGTACACTTTTTAACGCAATTACAAAAGCAGGAGCATTAGCAGCGAACTATCCTTTCGCAACAATTGATCCAAACGTAGGAATTGTAGAAGTACCAGACCACAGATTAAATAAATTAACAGAATTAGTAGAACCTAAAAAAACAGTACCAACATCATTTGAATTTACAGATATTGCTGGTATCGTAAAAGGTGCATCTAAAGGAGAAGGACTAGGAAATAAATTCTTAAGTCACATTCGTGAAGTAGATGCAATTTGTCAAGTTGTTAGGTGTTTTGAAGATGAAAACATTACCCACGTTGCTGGTGGAGTAGATCCATTATACGATATCGAAGTTATTAACTTAGAGTTAATCCTAGCAGACTTAGAAAGCGTTGAAAAACGTATCGGACGTGTTGAAAAACAAGCTAAACAAAAAGATAAAGATGCAGTTGCAGAATTTTCTGTGCTTTCTAAAGTGCGTGATATTCTTAAAGAAGAAAAACCAGCTAGACTTTTAGAATTAGATAAAGAAGAGCAAAAAATCGCAAAAGGATTACATTTATTAACAATGAAACCTATGCTTTATGTTGCTAACGTAAGTGAAGATGATTTACTAGACGTTGATTCTAACAAACACGTAGCTAGTGTACGTGAATTTGCTGCAAGTGAAGGAAGCCAAGTAATCGTAGTTTGTGCAAAAATCGAAGAAGAAATGGCTTCGTTAGAAGATGAAGAAAAAGCAATGTTCCTTGAAGAGTTAGGAATCGATGAAAGTGGATTAGATAAATTAATCAAAGCAAGTTACAGTCTATTAGGATTAGCAACATACTTCACAGCAGGTGTGCAAGAAGTACGTGCATGGACATTCAAAAAAGGTATGTTAGCTCCTGAATGTGCTGGAATTATCCACTCTGACTTCGAACGTGGATTTATCCGTGCTGAAACTGTAAGTTATGATGACTTAGTTGAATACGGAAGTATGCCAAAAGCTAAAGAAGCTGGTCGTGTTCGTCTTGAAGGTAAAGAATACGAAGTAAAAGACGGCGACATCATGTTATTTAGATTCAACGTATAATAAAAATAGAATTCTATATTTTCTCATTAATTGGGAAGATATAGAATTTTTATATTATTTATAAAATATGTTATAATTGATTTTATAAAAGGGGTGATATATTGATGTTAAGGTTTTTTCATAATCCATTACTTGTAGCAAAATTAGCAGAGTATGAGTATTTGATAAAAGGAAGCAAAAAACAGAGCACTATAGAATATAAAATAAAAAGAATTATAAAAGATGTAACTGGAAAAATATTTGAAGAGATTGAAGTTTACAATAGTGGAATATCAATTCCAAAGATTACGAAAAATGGATTTCAAGCTACAGCAATCTATATACCAGAACTTAAAGAACTTCTTGTTATTTACAGAGGTAGTGAGAGTGAAGATATTAGTGATTGGTTTTACAATTATACAGGAATAGTTTCAGGAGAAAATACTAGTCAGATAGACTCAGCATGTTTATTTAATAGATTTTTAAAAAGAAAGATTCTAGACTTTGATGTGTGCTATAAAGTTGCAGCTGGACATTCTCTTGGTGGTCATTTAGCTATCACCGTAGAGTTACTTAAGAAAATATATCAGCGAGTTTATACATTCAATACAGCATTGCCACAGTTAAAACAATTAAGAAAATATGATAAAAAATTCAACAAAAAGTTACAAGAGTATTTTTTAGAAAAAGATTTAGAGGAGACTAATAAACTCCAAGAATTTACTTCTAATTATTATGCCAAAAGTGCTCATCATATTTATAATTTTGTAAGAAAAAATGATTTTGTTCAATCATTAAATATGACAGTAGGAACATTTAATGTAGGAAAAACAATTGAGTTTCCACCAATCATAAAAAAATTTGTTAAGCCTGAAGAGTATCTAACTGAAGAAGACACATACGAATTAGATAAGATTTTTGGTGATTTTTATAATAGATTATTGCAGAAAAATATTACACCAAATAATGTAGTTGAGAATCAAAAGCAAGTTGCAGATGAATTCATAGGGTTACTTGTAGAGAAAATAAAGACTCCAATACAAAAGCAAATAAGTAATCTTAGATTAAAAAATGAAGAACAAAATAATGGTGGGAGCAAAGTAGCTGATTCATATAGAACGTTTAAGGCGATTTATAATTATCTATTGTATTTAGCATACTCAGGAATTATACCTGACGATGTTATTAAAAGTAAAGGTAGCAAGGATGCAACATCACTTTATAAAAAAGTTATGGGGGATACAAGTAAATCGAATCTTAAAAATTTACTAAAACCATTACAGGAATTCTACACATTAACAAGAGCGATATACACTTTAACCCATGCTAAAGCATTAGATGATGTAGAGGGATGGTCTGAAATAGCAAAAGCCCATGATTTGCCGGCTTTATATGATGAGTTGGTTAAATTGAAATCATAAAAATTAAGTTAGCATATTAAAATATAAATTATATAAGTTGCATTTTATGGAAACAATGTGATTTAAAATCTTTAAGAATATTAAATTATAAGAAGGGATTGACCGTTTTAGCCAATCCCTTTTTTTTATTCCTCATCTTCTTCTGTGATAACAGTTGGTTTTAAGATTGGAGGAGGTGAAGTTTCAGTAATAGTCACTGTACGCTCTTCTTTCTCTTCTTTTTTATCCTTTTTGTCTTTGTCGTCTTTCTTCTCTTCTTTCTGAACAGGCTTTGTTACAACGACTTTTGAAGGATCGTTAAATGAAATACCCTTATCGATATTATAACCAAACTTCGCCAATGTTTTTTCTTTAGATAGTTCTTTAAAGCCATTTGGAACTATATCTTTTGTACCACCTTTTGCATTGTTATAACTGTTAATACTTGCATCAACGACTGATTTAGGTCGACTAAAGGCAGTATCTGGAGAGATTAAGTTTTTATCAAGTGCATAAATGGCATTCATAACTGCAACCCAGCTTCTTTGAGCATAGTCATAACTTGGTACTTTTGCCGGACTATCGTATCCATTCCATAGACCAACAGTTATTTTTGTAGAACCACCAACAACCCATAGGTCTTTATAGTACTCAGAAGTCCCTGTTTTTACAAATAAGTTTTTAGAATTGAATTTAAGTTTACTTGGCATATCATGAGATAGACCATAACTCTTATTGATTACATCTCCAAGCATATCGACGATTAGATAACTTGTAGATTCTTCGAATACTTTAACTGGAGAGAAATCAGCTTTATAAACTAGCTCTCCATCATTATTTTCGATTTCTTCGATAATATGTGCCTTTTTATGTTCACCTTTATTTGCAAAAGTAGAAAAGGCACTAGTATTCTCTGTAACTGATAAACCGTAAGTCATACCACCAATGGCAGTAGCTAAGTTAGTCTTATCACTTTCTGTAAGACCTTCAATATCCATTTTCTCTAAGTAATTAGTAACAGGATCTTCTTTATAAAACGCAGAATATAATCTTACAGTTGGTAAGTTAAGAGATCTAGCTAATGCTTGTCTAGCAGGTAGATATCCACGCTCAGACATATCATAGTTCTCAGGTCTCCAACCATAGTGGTTAAATCTCTTATCTAAAACTGTTGAGTTAGGAGTAATGTAACCTTTATCGATAGCTGGTCCATAAACTAATAGTGGTTTGATTGTAGAACCTGGTGAACGACGAGTTCTTGTAGCGTGGTTAAGTTGTTGTTTTTTGTAGTCCATACCACCGATAAACGCTAATACTTTACCAGTACTGTTTTCAATAACCGATGCTCCAATTTCTAATGGATAAACAACACCACCCTGAGTATGTGTTGGATAAGAAGCGAATTGTTTTTTCGTTTCTTGAAGTGTATCGTAAAGTTTCTTATCAAGTGTAGTTTTTACTTTATAACCACCAGTTATGAATTTAATTCTACTTTTTTCGATTAAATCATTTCTATATTCTGCATTGTTTTTGAATGTTTCTTCTTTATGATTTTTAGCAGCGGTTTGCTCGGCTAATATTTCTGCAACTGAACTAGTAACTTCGTCACGAATAAAAGGATAATCTGTGTATTCAGAATATTTTTGTTTAGTGAATGCACCCTTAATATCGAAATTTTTAGCTTCTTCGAGTTGCGCTTTAGTTATAAAATTATTTGAAAGCATACGCTCTAATACATATTGTTGTCGTTCAAATCCAGCTTGAAGTTCTTCATTTGATCTGATATTTCCGGCTGAGTCAAATGGTGTGTATTTGTATGGCGATTGGACAAAACCTACAAGATATGCAGCTTGAGCTATGTTTAAATCTTTAGAGTGAACACCAAAAACTCCCTGTGCTGCAGTTTCGATTCCACTGATGTTTTGCCCTAAACTATTTTTTCCGAATGGGGCAACATTTAGGTAATTTTCAAGGATTTCATTTTTAGAAAAATGACTATCTACACGAAGTGCTAGTAATATTTCTTTTGCCTTTCTTTCATAAGATCTTGAATTATCAAGAAGCTGGTTTTTTACTAATTGCTGAGTTATAGTACTACCACCTGTTGTTTTTGCTCCTGTTACTTCACTAAGAGAGGCACGTAGAACGGCGAAAATATCAACACCACTGTTTGAATAAAAGTTTGAATCTTCACTAGCAATTATCGCATTTTTAACATTATCTCCAAGTTCTTCATAAGTGACAGTTTTCCTAATTAGTTCAGAGTTAATAGTACCTAATTTTTCTCCACTTCCGAAGTAGACCTCACTGTTTTTACTAATATTATTAATTTGATCTTTCATTTCTTTTTGAGTTAAGACAGGTTGATCTTTAACTAAGCCACCCACATAACCAATAGCAAGCCCCGCACTTAGACTAAGTAGAAGTCCAGTTGAAAGAAGGAGGGATTGCGTTATAGAAGTTAGTATCTTCTTGTTTTTCATTGAAATCTCCTTAGATTGCATACTATAACTTTTATTATACCATAATTTTACAGGAAAAACTAAATTATATGATAGGGGTGTGGAGGATATATAGTTAATTTGCAAACTAAATCTTAGCTTTATAAATAGCTAGAGGCTAACTTAAGGATATATTTTTAATTAGAAGTTAGGTTAGGGGAGTTATTTGTTTTTAATGGCAGATTCTAGTTTTTTTATATAGGAATTTCCCTAAGAATTTATTAGTTTGTTTTTAAAATATAAGAAAAAGATAAAAGAAAAAGTAGAAAATATGATATAATTGAGATAAGTGTATTAAAATTGTTATGGAGGTATTTTAATGAGTAAATTATTAGAAGATTTAAAATATAGAGATTTAGTTTATCAGCAAACAGATGAAGAGGGAATAAAAGAATTATTAGAAAAAGAAAGTATATCGATTTACTGTGGTACAGATCCAACTGGTAACTCATTACACATAGGTCACTTACTGCCATTTTTAACATTAAAAAGATTTCAACAGCATGGGCATAAACCTGTTATTTTAGTAGGTGGAGGAACTGGAATCATAGGTGACCCATCAGGAAGAAGTGAAGAGCGTCAATTACAAAGCCTTGAAGTAATTGAAGATAACGCTCGTCGTCTTGAAGCACAACTTCGTAATATTTTTCGCGGAGATGACAACATCGAATTCGTAAATAACCGTGATTGGTTAGGAAAACTATCTATGATTGAATTCTTACGTGATTACGGAAAATTAGTAAATATTAACTACTTATTAGCGAAGGATTCTATTTCAAGCCGATTAGATAATGGTTTATCTTTTACAGAGTTCAGTTATACTATTTTGCAAGGTATTGACTATGCATACTTAAATGAACACCACAATGTTAAATTACAAATTGGTGGTTCAGACCAATGGGGTAATATTACTACTGGTTTAGAAATTATGAGAAAGCTACGAGGAGATGTGGAAGCATACGGATTTACTATTCCATTAATGTTAAAATCTGACGGAACTAAATTTGGAAAATCAACTGGTGGAGCAGTGTGGTTAGATCCAGAACAAACGACACCATATGAATTCTACCAATTTTGGTTTAACACTGCAGATACAGAAGTAGTACCTGCTCTTAAGAAATTCACATTCTTAGAAAAAGACCAAATTGAAGAATTAAGAGAAAGTTCAGAAAAAGAACCCCACTTACGTCTTGCTCAAAAAGCATTAGCTGAAGAAATGGTGAAAATTGTTCATGGTGAAAAAGCGTTAGAAAGTGCATTAAACATTACAAAAGCATTATTCTCAGGAAACATTAAAGAACTAACTCACGATGAATTAAAAGCAGCTGTTAAAGGAATGCCGAAGTCTGAATTAGAGAAAAAAGAATACAATATCGTAGATTTCCTAGTTGAAAGTAATCTAGTTCAATCAAAACGTCAAGCTCGTGAAGATGTAAACAATGGAGCTGTTTATGTTAACGGTGATAAAGTTACAGATTTAGAGTATGTTGTTGATGCTAAAGATAGATTAGAAGATGGATTTACAGTACTTAGACGTGGTAAGAAGAAATATCTATTAGTAGAGTATAAATAAAATAAAAGTAACATATACATAAAAAGGGGATTCGAAATGAATTTAAAAGAAGTTGTTGGTAAAAAGGCTGTAGAATATGTAAAAGATGGTATGATAGTTGGTTTAGGAACGGGTTCAACGGTATTCTATTTTGTACACGCACTAGCTGATAGAGTAAAAGAAGGATTAAATGTTGAGATGGTATCAACATCAATTCAAACGGTTGAATTAGCCCAAAGTCTTGGTCTTACAATCAAAGAACTAGAAGAAATCGATCATATTGATCTTGCTGTTGATGGTGTAGATGAAATAGATAAGGAATTTAATGCGATAAAAGGCGGAGGTGCAGCGTTATTTAGAGAAAAGATCGTTGCTGATATCGCACGTGAAGTAATCTGGATTTATGATGAAAGTAAAGATGTAGAAAAACTTGGGAACTTCAATTTACCTGTAGAAATATTACCATTTGGTTATAGTCATACGATTAGAAAAATGGAAGAAGCGGGATTAAATCCAGTATTAAGACTAAAAGATGGAAATACTCTAATAACAGATAATAATAATTTTATTGTAGACTTACATTTAGGGTATGGGTTCGATATCAAATCTGTAAAAGAAGAACTTGAAAGCATAGTAGGAGTAGTAGAACACGGATTGTTTTTAAATATGTGTAAACTGTGCATAAAAGGAACAGAGCATGGAGCAGTAATCATAGAGAATCCAAATAAATAAATTTCATTAGTATTGAAAGGTCAAAATAAAGAGGTGAGAAAATGGAAACATTAAAAGATAGAGTAATAGAAGCACTAGAAAATGTAATAGATCCAGAGTTAGGTATAGATATTATGAACTTAGGATTAGTATATGATGTTAAGATGAGTGATGATAATAAACATGCAATCGTTGATATGACATTGACATCTATGGGGTGTCCGTTAGCGCCAATTATTATAGAGCAAGTGGAAACAGCTATGCTAGGTGTTGATGAGATAGAGAAAGTTGATGTCAACATAGTTTGGGAACCAGCGTGGACAAAAGACAAAATGTCACGTTATGCTAAGATAGCTCTGGGAGTAATAGATTACGAATAAAATACAAATACAATTTGAATGGGGAATCCTAATTTAATTGCGTTTTTAGTTGTTGTAAATGTTTGGAATTTGTTTAATTTAAAGATTTTAGAGTTTCGTAAATATTAAAACTCTAAGAATAATAGTCTATAAGTTGTTTAGAATCATCTAATTTGTAACTGTTTTTAATAGCATATATAGCTTAGAAAGGAACAATACATGGATAACGAAATAAAATTATTTGATGGAAATCAAATTAGATCTATTTGGGATAATGATAAAGAAGAATGGTATTTTAGTGTGGTTGATATTGTTGGTGTGCTAACAGATAGTAAAAATCCCAGAAGATACTGGAGCGATTTAAAAAGAAAGATGAAAGATGAAGAAGGTGCAATTCAGTTGTACGAAAATATCGTACAACTGAAATTAGAATCTTCAGACGGTAAAAAATATAATACTGACGTTGCAGATATGCAAGGAATATTCCGTATTATTCAATCCATACCATCACCAAAGGCAGAACCATTTAAAATTTGGCTTGCAGAAGTGGGAAAAGAGAGAATAGATGAAATTATCGATCCAGAATTAACTATTGATAGAGCTTTAGAAACCTATCTTAAAAAAGGATATAGTAGGGAATGGATTAATCAAAGACTTCAGGCTATTCAAGTTAGAAAAGAACTTACAGATACTTGGGAAGATCATGGTGTTAAAGAAGGTAGAGAATATGCTATTCTTACTAATGAAATAACAAAAGCTTGGTCAGGTATGACAACTAGACAATACAAAGATTATAAAGGTTTAAAGAAACAAAATTTAAGAGATAATATGACAACACTTGAACTAGTGTTAAATATGCTTGCAGAAGCAACTACCACAGAATTAGCTAATGCAACTCACCCTCATGGATTAGAAGAAAATAAAAAAGTTGCTAAACGAGGGGGTTCAATTGCAGGAAATGCGAGAAAAGAAATAGAACAAGAAACAATGCAACCTGTTATTACTCCTAAAAATGCGATTGATTTAGGGCGATTAATATCGGATGTATTTAAGTCCACTGAAGAAGTAGATGAAGATAAAAATCTTAAATCTAAATTGTAATGTTAAATGCATATAAAATTCCAAAAATTCACGAAATAAATAACGTTAAAGAGTTGCGTTTAGTAAAACAGGTTTTGTAATTAGGATTTTAAGGTCAGCCTGTGTTTATTTTTTAATACAACTTCAAGATTTTTAAATAGATATCCCTTATAATTCGTGCACAACAAATTCTCTCGAAAAAACAACCACTATAAACGTTATTATACCATGTGTTTATAGTGGTTTTGTGCTGTTTTCAAGTGCAAAACTTGGATGTTCAACCTGAGATTTTGATATTTATGCTAAGATATAATTTTACAAAAAAATTACTGTTACAGTAGAACGAAATATATTAAATATGTTATAATTAAAAAGACATTAAAATTAAGTATGAAAGGAGGAACTATGTACAGAGGAGAAAGGCCTAAGAAGGGCGATGTAGTAAAAATAATAGCATATAAGCATGATGGTTCAATACATAGAATTTGGCACAAAAATGTTGTACTAGAAGCGGATGAACAGGTTCTAATTCTAGCAAATAACAGAACACTTGTAACAGAAAATGATGGAAGAACTTGGGTTACTAAAGAAATTGCTTTAGTATATTTTCACAATGAATGTTGGTTTAATATAATATGCATGTTTAGAGAAGATGGGGTACATTATTACTCAAACTTAAGTAGTCCATTCGCATATGATGTGGATGGTGTAAAATACATTGACTATGATTTAGATATAAAGAAATATCCTGATGGTAAATATTTCTTACTAGATGAAGATGAGTATAATCAAAACAAAGCACGATATAAATATGGTGAAAAGATCGATAAGATATTGAAGTATAATGTTAATAAGCTTCAAGAATGGATTGATAATAATCAAGGTGCACTTGCACCGGATTTTGCTGATGTATGGTTAGAAAATTACGAAAAAATAATAGGTGAAAATCAAGATGTTAGAAGGTAAATTTAGCATAGAAGTTAGAAATGATGAAGTTTCAGAGAAGATAGGTTTGAAGTTAAAAGAGTTCTTATTATCTAGTGATATGGAAGAAGATAAGAGTAATCCTGATTATGTTTTTGCAATTGGGGGAGATGGAACTGTACTGAGAACATTCAATAAGTATATGAATAGTTTGGATAATATAAAATTTTTATCTATCCATACCGGGCATTTAGGATTTTATACCGATTATTCTGCTCAAAACTATGAGAAAATATTTTTTGATATGTTAGCATTAAAACCTAAGATAGAACAATATCCACTATTAAGAGTTAAGGCGTATTGTGCTAATGGGGACTTAGTTTCTGACTATTGTTCATTAAATGAAATAACGGTAAATAATCATACAGGATCTACTTATGCGGCTAAGGTTTATATAAATGGTGTCCACTTTGAGAGTTTTAGAGGAGACGGGTTATGTATAAGTACACCAACAGGGTCTACTGCGTATAATAAAAGCTTAGGTGGGGCTGTGATTCACCCCCAACTGCCGTTGTATCAAGTAACAGAGATTGCTGCGCTAAATAATCTTGTTTATCGAACATTGGGAAATCCACTAATATTATCACAAAATGATGAACTTATGATTAAGCCGATGAGTATGGAAAATCACCGCATAACAGTAGATCACATGCATTTTAATTATGATAGTGTAGCTAAAATAAAAATAACTCTAGAAAAGGATAAGAAGATTTCATTTATTCGTTATAATGAAGATAGCTTCTGGCAACGTGTGAAGAGATCGTTTATTAAAAATGACTAATATTACTTTAAAGTATGTTGTAAAAAAAGAACAACTGTTAAGAGAATTTTTATTAGAAAATAATATTTCTAGGAAAACCTTGACTAGAATAAAATTTGATCATGACGGTAGCATAAAGGTAAATGATAGAGAAGAGAACGTTAGATATATGTTAAAAGAAAATGATAGAGTAGAGATTACTTTACCTAGCGAAAATTTCACCGAATTTGTTCGCTTCATAAACAAACCAATTGATATAGTTTATGAAGATGAGTATTTTATGATAGTCAATAAAGAAATCAACCTACCTTCAATACCTTCGAGGAATGTTGAAGACGAGTCACTGCTTGAGAGAGTAAATTACTATTTTCAAGAGAAAAATATTAACTCAATTCCGCATATAGTAACGAGACTTGATAAAAACACATCTGGATTAGTATTAATTGCAAAACATAGGCATATACATGCGTTGTTTAGTAATTTGAGTATAGATAAATATTACATAGCATTAGTAAATGGGAAAGTAAAGGATAATGAGATAATAGAAGCTCCGATTCGTAGAGTAAGTTCAAGTATAATAGAACGTGAAGTTGGTGAAGGTGGAGAATATGCTAAGACTGAATATTGGTTAGAAAAATATATTCCAGAGCTTAATATTAGTATAGTTAAGTTAAAACTCTATACAGGAAAAACTCATCAAATCAGGGTGCATATGAAATATGAAGATCATCCGCTATTAGGTGATGAGCTTTACGGTGGAGATGTGAGTTTAATAAAACGTCAGGCACTAAATTGCAGTAATCTTGTATTTAATCATCCGATTACAGGTCAAGGCATAAATGTAAAGATTGATATACCAAATGATATGAAAAATGTTATTTAGCATAATGAGTAAAGAATAGACTTTACTTATTATGTTTTTTTGTTGTTAAAAGACTTATAAGTAATAGATTTGTAAAAGTTTATTATATTATAAAAATAAATATTTTAGCATATGTAAACCAGTTTCATTTTCGCAATTAGATAAGAATTATAGTGGGATATTTAATGTTAAATCTTATGTAAATCTTTTAAAATAAATGTTGACAAGTGATAAATGTGAGCGTATAATAATTGTATAAATGATATATCAAGGAGGTTTACATATCATGAAATTAAACAATAAATTTTTATTAATCGCAACTGCGGTTGTAGCTTTACCATTATCAGTAGCTAACGCTGAAGGACCAGCTGGTCAACCAGCATCACCAGAATTCAATGGTGGAGTAAATCCAGCTGAAGCACCAGTAGAACCAGCATTACCATCATTAGATCCTGCAACAGGAAAACCATTTGTAGGTCAAGGACAAAACGGTCCTGTGACAATTAACGATGTGAAACCTTATGCCGAAAAAGGAGAAGCATTGATTAATGAAAAACCTGAGTATAAAGTACCATCAACAGCTAAAAATACAGTTCAAGGTAAAAATGTACAAAAAGCTTTACCAAAAACTTCAGCTGTAAAATAATATTATTTAAAACCTTGACTTTTAGATAATAATTAGTGTTTATACGAACAGATAAAAAGAGGGCAATGCTCTCTTTTTTAGTTTGCCGGGTAAAAGGGGTAATATCTCATCATTAAAATCATGATTTTTAGTTGCTCTCAATATTATATTAAAAAAATCCTGAATTTTCAGATTAATTTCTTTATCTATAACATAAAAATATGATATAATCAGAATCAAATAATAAAGTTATTTATAAAGTCAGAAGGAGGGATTTTTTATGATAGCAACATCATTAAAATTCGTAGGGAATACACCCGTATATAAATTAGATAACACAAATATTTTTGTGAAACTAGAGAAATATAATCTAGGAGGAAGTGTTAAAGACAGAGCTGTACTTGGAATGCTAGAAGAAGCGATGTCACAAGATGCAATCAATAAAGATACTATTATTGTAGAACCAACTAGTGGGAATACTGGTATAGCTGTAGCTATTTTAGCTTCTGTTTTAGGTTTGAAGGCGGTAATTATTATGCCAGAAAGTATGAGTGTTGAAAGACGTAATATTATTAAAGCATACGGTGCGCAATTAATTCTAACTCCGAAAGAATTAGGTATCAAAGGATCAATTGCAAAAGCTGCAGAAATTCGTGAAAAATACAGTAATGCAATTTCTCTAAGTCAATTTGATAATCCAGCTAACCCGGGATACCACCACAAAACTACAGGGCGTGAAATATTAGAGCAAGTTCCTAATATTGATGTATTTGTTGCTGGAGTAGGAACTGGAGGGACATTTACAGGAGTTGCAAAATATCTAAAAGAAAACAAACCTGAAGTATTAGCGATAGCAGTAGAACCAGCAGAATCTCCAGCTATTAGTGAAGGTCATGGAGGAGTTCACAAAATCCAAGGTATTGGAACAGGATTTATTCCAGAAAACTTCAATAAAGAATTTATGGATGAAATCTATACAGTAAGTAGTGAAGAAGCAATAGAAGAAACTAAAAACTTCTTACGTTCTACTGGTATTGGAATTGGTATTTCATCAGGTGCGGCAATAGTCGGAGCTAAAAAGACTGCGGAGAAATACCCTGATAAAAATATTGTAACAATCTTACCTGATGGTGTAGATAAGTATTTATCTGTACTTGATTTTGAAGATGTTACACATGTAGAAGTGTAATGAATTATTTTGAGAACTTATTTTATAATTTAGATAGAGTACTTAAAGATGATCCTGCGGCAGAGTCGAAATTGATGATTTATTTAACATACCCTCACATAAAGGCGCTTAATTATCACTATTTTGCACATAAGCTATATAAAAGAGGATGGCATACTTTAGCTCGTTTATTGTCTAAAAGAGCAAGAAGGTTGACTGGTATTGAGATTCATCCTGGAGCAAAAATAGGAAAAGGTTTATTTATTGATCATGGTATGGGAGTTGTTATCGGAGAAACTGCTATAGTTGGTGATAATGTTACGATGTATCATGGTACAACTCTTGGAGGCACAACATTGAATCCAGAAAAAAGACATCCAACTATAGGAGATAATGTCATGATAGGTGCAGGAGCAAAGGTTTTAGGAAATATAACTATAGGTAAAAACTCAAAAATAGGAGCGAATGCGGTTGTGAAACACAGTATTCCAGAGGGAACTATAGTTTATGAAGCAAGACCAGTAGTGAAATATTTAGAAGATAACAAATAAAACTTTAGAAATATTTTCGTTTTTCATCTAAACGCGGCTAAATATAGTATAATAAATTATAACTTATATTTAACTGCTTACCCCAAGGGGATGACTCGATAAAATTGATTTTAAAAATCATGATGTAGAGTTATTCCCTCAATTTTTTAGATCTAATTTTTCATAGATATTTTTTTATAGGAGGTGATATTGATGACTAAGATAAAGAACTTGATTTTTGATTTGGATAATACTCTGTATGATTTCAGTAAAGTTTGGAAAATTTCCAATAAGTTGGTGTTTGAGTATTTGGAGTATGATAAATTGACTACTTATGAGGAGTTTTTTAAGTTATATAAGAGTGTTAACAATAAGTTGGTTAAAGAGGTTTTGAAGGGGAATTTAAAAATAATAGATCTTAGAAACAAACGTCTAATGCTAACTTTAGAACAATTCGGCGTAAACCTTACGGAAGAAGATTGTAAGTTTTATTATGATAAGCAATTTGAATTTATCTTAGCGTTAATTGAACCGGATGAAGAGGTGAATAACTGGATTGATAAAAATAGAGATAAATACAAAATGATTATCTTGACGAATGGAAAATCAAAAGAACAAAGAATGAAACTTAGAAAATTAGGTTTAGAAGATGTTTTTAAATTGTATATATCAGGAGAGAAATGTATAAGTAAGCCTAAAGAAGGTGCATTTCTAAATGTTTTAGAATCTGAGGAAATATTACCTGAGGAGACTATGATGATTGGAGATTCCTTATATCATGATATAAATCCAGCCAAAAAATTAGGGATGAAAACATGCCTAGTTGAAAAAAAATGGCATTTTGATGATGAGTTAAAAGTTTATACAGGATATAAAGTGAAGAATATTAAACAATTTTTTACAGAATTAGACAAGTTATAAAAATATTATTATTTTTCTGAATATAACAAAAGTATTAAAAAAATAAGGTGCTAAATAAAGTTTATAAATATTATTATTTATAGGCTTTATTTTATTTTATGTAAAGTTAGAAGAATGATAAAAAAGTAAAATATTTCTTTGTTTCTCTAATTTGTGATATTGATTGAATGAATTTGATTTGTTATACTATGTATGAAAGCAATAACAAAGGAGTTAAAATTATGAAATACAATAAATTATTAGTTGTCAGTATGGCAACAGTTTTATCTTTATCTTTAGCAGGTTGTTCTTCAGCTTCGAATAGTAGCTCAAGCAGTAACAATGGAACAGTTGCTGTAAAAGAACTAAAAGGAGAAGAATTAAACAAAATTGAAAAAGATGACAAAGAAAAAGAAAAATACCTTGTTATCGATGTAAGAGATGCGAAAGAATATAAAGAAGGGCACGTAAAACATGCAATTAATATTCCGTTAGATGATATTGAAAAACATGCGGAACACTTAAGCGTATGGAAAGATAAAGAAGTAGTAACAGTTTGTAATACTGGTAAGAAAAGTAAAGAAGCTGCTGATAAACTTGTAAAAGCAGGATTCAAAAAAGTTTCTAACGCTCAAGGTGTTAAAGATTACAAAGATTATGAAATCGTTAAGTTTACTACTTTATTAGCAAATGAATTCCAAGCTGCAATCGATAAAAAAGAAGGAACGTTTATCGACGTTCGTGAAGCAAAAGATTATGAGAAAGGTCATGTAGCAGGGGCTAAAAACATTGATGTTAAGAATATAGATAAAGATCTTGAAGCATTACTACCAAACGATAAAAATACACCTATTTATACTTACTGTTATAGCGGTAACCGTTCATCAAAAGCTGCACAAAAAGCTGTCGAGTTAGGATACACAAATGTGTATAATGCTTGGGATGGAGCAAAAGAACATGAATATAAGTTCTAATAAATAATATTATAAATAATGAGTAAAAATAATATTATTTATTAGAAAAAAAATTATTTTTAAGTTATACTAATAAGGGACAGGGGATACCTAAAATAATATTTAAGTGCCGCTTGTCTCTTATTAAACAAGGATAGGAAGGAACATAAATGAAATTTAATAAACTTTTAGCTGTGAGTATGTCAGCAGTATTATCATTAACTTTAGTAGGATGTTCAACTACTACATCTGCAAAGGAATTAAAAGGTGAGGAATTAAATAAAATTCAAAAAGATAACAAAGAAAAAGAAAATTACCTAGTTATAGATGTTAGAGAAGAAGCTGCTTATAAACAAGGTCATCTTAAACATGCAATTAATATTCCAGTATTAAAAATAGATAAAAGTATCGAGCAAATTCGTCTGTGGAGAGAGAAAAAAGTAGTTGTATACAGTGATAATACTAATACAACTAACAATGCTGTAGAAAAACTTACAAAACAAGGATTTAAAGATGTAACAGGCGCTCAAAATATTAAAGACTATAAGTATGATTTAGTTAAATATACATCGTTAAATGGAAGTAAATTCCAAGATGCTTTATTAGACACTACAGCAAACAATGTATTCTTGGATGTAAGAGATAAAGTTGATTTTGAAAAAGGGCACGGAGCAGGTGCAAAAAATATCGATGTTAAAAATTTAGATAATTTACAATCTGTGTTACCTGAAAATAAAGAGATTCCTATATATGTATACAGTGCGACAGGAACTAGTTCATCAGTAGTAGCTCAGAAACTAATTGATTTAGGGTACAAAAATGTATTTAATGCAATAGATGGAACTAAAGAGTTTAGCTATAAATTTGAAATTGCTGATTGTTGTAAAGATCCTAGTGATACAGTAAAAGGTTCAGAGAAGCATGAAGGTCACTGTGAACATTGTAAAGAAGGTCATGGTGAGCACAAAGGTCATGAAGGGCATAACCACTCTTCAGATAAGAAAGATGACCATTCAGGACATAATCATTAACATATAGTATAGAAAGGGTGACTTAATATCGTGATTTTAGTAAGGAAATGATTATTAAGTCACTTTTTCGCTAATAAGAATAGGTACTTATAAATATACAAAATAATATTAGAGGAAGACTTCAGGGATGAAAAACAAGATAATATTTTTTACGAGAGTACCTAAAGTAGGTACAACAAAGACAAGGTTATATGATTTCGTTTCTCCAGAAACCGCTGTTGAAATTCAAAAAAAATTAATGAAAAAAAACTATGATATTTTGAAAAAAAGTGAAGAAGAGTTAGTAGTTTATCATGATGGACAGAGTAGTGACAATAAAATTATGAAGAACATCCTAGAGGATAGAGAATTTTCTTATCAAGTAGGAGATACTCTTGGAGACAAAATGTACAATGCAATTGAAATAGAATTACAAGATAGTGAGAAGGTGATTTTACTAGGTTCAGATATATTTAATCTTCAAGAAAATATGATTCACATTGCGTTTGAAAAATTAGATGATTATGATGTCGTCATAAATCCAAGTGTTGATGGCGGTTATTTTTTAATCGGAATGAAAAAAGCTATAAAAGAAGTGTTTAATCTTCCTAGTTATGGGGATAATACAGTTTTAGAAAATCTATTGGCTGTCTGTAAAGAATATGAATTAAGCTATTATTTGGGAGATAGTGGACTTGATATTGATACAAAAGAAGATCTTCTATTAGCAGAAACAGGTTATAGTAATATTGAATTACTAGGTGCAGGAGAATATAATATTAATTTTACCTTTTATGATAAGAATATAAAAAAGGTTCTTAGAATTAATATGAAGAGTCAGATGAATCTTGAAAATCAGATAGAATATGAATATGAAACACTACAATTACTAAAAGATAGTGGTGTTACACCGAAGCCGTATGATTTAATAACAAAAATTAACTTACTCCCTTACAAATATTTGACTATGGAATTTTTAAAGGGAAGACCACTTAATTACAAAACGGATATGAATATTGCAGCTTATTTGTTAAGTGAGGTTCACAATACACCATATGGTGAAAATAATATAATTAATGCTACGAATCCATTTCAACTAATGTTTGATGAATGTAAACAAATGTCTTGTGAGTATTTAACTTGGAAGAAGGCGGATAAAGCGGTCAGCAACTATATCAGAGCATTTTTAGAAAAATGTGAAAAGCTTATTCCTAAAAAATATACTATAGCTAATCCCTGTATAATTAATACAGAACTAAATTCAGGAAACTTCCTAATTGGAGAAGATAAAGAAGATAGCTATATAATAGACTGGGAAAAAGCGTTAATAGGAGAGTGTGAGCAAGATTTAGCACATTTCTTAGCGCCAACAACCACATTTTGGAAAACTGATATTATCTTATCAGAAAAAGAAATTAATGATTTTTTAGAGGAATACAGTAGTTATCGAACTTTTGATAAAGAAAGATTTGAAAGATATTTAATATTTAATTGTCTAAGAGGTGTGACATGGTGTAGTATGGCGTTCAGACAGTATAGTGAAAATGATAAAATGCTGATGGATAAGGCAACATTTAAGAAAATAGTCTCATATATAGAATTAGAGTTTTTAGAGAAAGTATCAGCATACTTTAAATAGGAGGAAAGTGATGACTGAATTTATTCAAAGTTTTGGTGTCTTAGCACCGATAATTTATGTATTAATGTTCATGTTCTTGCCGGTATTTTTCTTTCCGGTTCCGATTCTTGCTGTAGCTGCAGGGGTAGCGTTTGGTTTTGTTGAAGGAAGCTTATTAACTTTTGTTGGAGCTTCATTAAATTGTTATATTATGTTTATAATATCTCGTCGTTTTGGTCGTGAATGGGTGAAAAACTATCTTAAGAAAAAAATGACACCGAAGCAACATGATAGGATATTTAATGTTAGTGATGAAAAACTAATGATGAGCTTAGTGATATTAAGACTTATACCGTTGGTTCCATATAATATGATAAATTACGGATATGGGTTAACAAACATTAGTTTAACAAAATATATGATAGCGAGTGTACTGGGAATAATTCCAGGAACAATAGTGTTTTTAAATTTTGGAGCTACTAGTACAAATATCTTCAGTAAAGAATTTTTAATAGCTTCATTATTAGTAATATTATTAACTGTTGGATCAATTTATTTATCTAAGTTAGTAGAAAAAAGGGAACAACAAAAGAAAGCAGAAAACAACTAAAAATAATAACTCTCAAGATTGCTAGAATTCTTGAGAGTTTTATTTTTATACATGAATTATTTCAATTTCTCCAAAGGTCACTGAGCCATTTAAAACTATCGTGACATCTTTACCGACATTGTGAAATTGTTTTTGAACTTTGCCTAAGAAGTTATTTGTATTATTTTCGATTGTCCATTCTTTTGGTACATAAAGCTTTAGATTTCCGAAAGAAATCGAAACATTAAGGTCAAAGTCTTTAATAGGATAAGTATCTAATTTTTCAAAATAGATAGTAGTAGTTCCGAATGTTGTAGAAGCAGAGAATGAATCAGCTTTAGTTATGTCTATGTACTGAACATTTTCACCGAATGTTACATCAGAAAAATCATTACCATTTTTTATCTTTTGATATTTTTTTCCTTTGTAAAAACTTTTGAATTCTCTATATTTATATTTTCTAGGGACAAACATAGAAATACCTAGACTAAGAAAAACAGCAACAAAGAATATTTTTCCACCTGATATATCAGCAAAGTGATAGTTTTTATTATATACATAGAATAGTAATGCCAGTGGGAATATTGTTCCAAAAGAATCAAAATCCATTAAACCTCGAATTGCAAAAAATCCAAGAACTACTGTGCATATAGCTAAAAAGATTGATCCGTTTGGGAAAATACTGAATCCGTCGAGTAGAGTAGTTACTGCAAGGATTATAAAGAATAATCCAATAAAACTTCGTCTCATTTATTTTTACCTCATTTCTTTTAATTTATCTTTTAATATTTTGTAGTAATGTCTAGAAATATGAACCTGCTTCTTTGAATTAGAGAAAGAAGCGGTGCTTGAACCAGAAAAAGATTTTTCTAGTGAATAAATTGTCCTTGTATTTATTATTGAACTCTTAGAAATTCGACAAAAGTAAAAAGGAATTATTTGTTCTAATTCATATAATTTGAATTTGACTTCGAAAAATTCATCGCTAGTATGAGCATATACTTTATTATCATCAGTTTCAAAAAATAAAATAGATTCTAGAGGAATGAAATACTCAGAATTACCTTTATAGAAAATTATTTTTTGAGAATCAAATAGAGCTTTTTCAACTAATTCTTTAATTAATATGACATCATTATTTAAATCTGGAGTCTTAATAACAAGTTCTATTTCTTTAAGTGTAGAATCTAATTCGATATTAATTTTCATATTGTCTCCTTTCTAAATGTTTATAGTTATATTATATATTATTTCAGTTTAAAAATTAATAGCTTTTAAGTAAGTGGTAAAAAACTAGCGGTGAGCGGTATTTATTATAAAGAGATGAGAGTACTTCGATGTTCTGAACACGTTAACATATAATGTTGATTTTTCTGTATTTTTATTGTATAATATAAACATACTTGGGAGTGGATGAGTTCTGGTGTGCTCTCTAGTCTTCAAAACTAGTATGAGGGGTTAAGAGCCTCTTGGGTGGGTTCGATTCCCACACATTCCCGCCAATTTTATATATATAAATATAATAAATGCCATCATGAATTTTTGTTCATGATGGCATTATTCTATATGTTAAGTATTAATAAAGCTGTTGATATTAATAAGAATATTATTAATATAATAATACTTTTGTTTTTATCAACAATATACTTATGATAATGAGTTCTTATTTTGTAGTCTTCATAAGCGTGAACCGTCATTGCTTCTGAAATTTGAGGTTGCCATGTTAAAGCAATAAAAATTGCTTTAGCGTAATAATACGGTGACCAAAATGCTAAGGAAACTCCTCTTAAACGACTAGATTTTGTAATCATCTGAGTTTCATACTGTATTCTTGGCAAGGCTTGGATAACCACTAAGAGTCCATAGACGATATTTGAGGAAAGTCCATGCTGTTCGAAGTATTTTAATAATTCTACTAGAGAAATGTATGTTGCCATGAATAAGCCTAAGGCTGCAAAACTATATGTCCTAGAAAAAATTAATAGCGCAAATTTATAATTCGAACTATGAACGACAATAGCCCAACCAGAACCTAATGCAGGTAATAGAGGTACTATAATGAAATATAGCAGTTTTTTCCAGAATCTTGATAGACAAAAATAGAAAATTGTTAAACCGATAATTAAAAAATTTAGTACTAATAATTTACTAAATGAAATCCAGATAGTTAGTAATAATACTATTAATGCGAGAGTAGGACTAATTATTTTCTTCTGCATAAAACTCCTCCTTTGCATAATGAAGCGTATTGTCTGAAATTTCAATATGATAGTCACTTCTACCATTCAGTGGTTCTAATCTGTGGCTGACAATAATAAATGATTGTCCAGCAACTTTTTTATTTTCCTCAATCCAATCCATTATAAAAGTGCATGCTCTTTCATCAAGATGAGTAAAAGGTTCATCTAACAGAAGTAGCTCAGTTTTTTGGCTTAATAAACACATTAGTTGGATAAGTTTTCGTTGTCCACCACTATAATAGTATAGACTTTTATCAAGTTCTTTTTCTAAATCAAATTCTTTTAGAAGTCTTTGTTGCCATAATGTAGCATGTTCCCAAATATCTTTTTGCATTGAAATTTCTTCACGAGGCATTAAGCTAATAAACTGTTGAAAGGCATCTTGTAAGCAAGTGCTTATTTTTTTGTATAGTTTTCTTGATTTCTTAACCTTCGAACCATCAAAGTATATATTTCCCTCATACTTTTTTAATTGAGAGATAGCATGAAGTAAGGTTGTTTTTCCAGTTCCATTATCCCCAGTTAAAGTAGTGATTCCCTTATAAATTTCAAAATTATTTATATTTAAAAGTTTTTTATCGCCTTGTTTAATACTAACATTTTCTAGTTTTAATATTTGATCGGATTTAATATTATTACTTAAGTTTACAATATTGGGAATAATATTAGGGTTATTAATTAGTTCAAAATCCCCGTTTTCTAAGTAATAAAATGTGTCTGCGTAGTTTAGATACAGATGATATTCATGATCACAAATGATTATAGTAACCCCATGATTATTTAAGTCTTTAAGTAATGTTAATAGTGAATTACGAGTTTTTTTATCAACATTGGCGAATGGTTCATCTAAAATTAAAACTTCGCTACCCATAGCTAAGGCAACTGCAAAAGCAGCTCGTTGACGTTCTCCCCCAGATAATGTATGGATATGTTTAGTAGAAATTTCATATGCGTTTGTAATAGATAAAGCATATTCTAATTTTTCATCAATAACTTGAGACTCAAGGCATAGGTTTTCTAATGCAAAGATTATTTCTTCTTCTAAAGTAGGCATAACAAACTGATTAATCGCATGTTGCATTACATACCCAACATTTTTAACATGTTCTTGCATTGGAATATCAATTATGTTTTTCTCTTTGTATGTTATAACTCCCTCGTATTTTTCTTTATACAATTTACAAATAGTGCGTAGTAGGGTAGATTTCCCACTACCAATATTTCCGGTTAAAACAAACCAACTATGCTCTTTTATTTTTAAACTAACGTTATTAAATAAGACTTTATCTTTAATTTTTAGAGAAAAATTATTGATTTCTA
The DNA here is from genome assembly GCF_963525875.1 of uncultured Gemella sp. Classification (GTDB taxonomy): domain Bacteria; phylum Bacillota; class Bacilli; order Staphylococcales; family Gemellaceae; genus Gemella. The sequence continues at coordinate 24,338 of NZ_CAURMG010000003.1, forward strand.
TAATATTCATTATTTATTTCCACTATTTTGAACTTTATTAACGATATTTAAAATTAATTTAACACAAATTACACCAAAGAAAAATACAGAAATAAAACGCACGATTAGAATCGCTAAAATCATACCTATTGAGAATGCTTGGTAACCAGATTGAAAATATTTATAAGCAAAACTAAATAGTGTAATACCTACTGCAGAAAGGAATAGTGAAAATGTGTCGTAGCGTTTATATCCTGTTGCTAAGAAACCAACCTCAGAGCCTACCCCTTGTACTAAACCAGAAACAAGAACTGCAGCACCAAAGTATGATCCATATAGCATTTCAGCCAATGCACCTAGAACCTCTCCGAGTGTAGCACTTCCTGGTTTTTGAATAAGTACTGCAGCAACTGGACCAGCCATTACCCATAAACCAAATAATATAGAGTTAGCAAATGGTGCGTATCCTACTGCTCCTAGAGCAGCTTTTAACGGAACATAAACCAAACTTGTTGCAAGGAATATCCCTCCAAATAAGAAACCTATTAAAGCAATAATAATAATGTCCTTTGTAGACCATTTTTTCATAAGAAAAACCTCCTGTTATTTTAAATTCATTAAAACGACAAGAGGTACTCTTAAATTCAAAAATACAAATAAAAATTGTTAAGTTAACATTTTCCTACGGCTGTATTAACAGCATCAGGTTCTATGGGTATAATCTCAGCTTAAAAGCACCCCAAATGTTTTAATGATTAATTAAAATTATAACACTTGATGTTAGCGATGTCAAAAAACTGGCTTAAAAAAATAAATTACTTAATTTTTTTAGCCAACATAGTAGCAAAGCGAAGTTTAAACCTATTGCCTTGCGCATCGGTTTTATGAAGATGTCCAAAATCCTCATTATATTTTATAAATTCCCAGTCTTTGTAATATTCTTTTAGTTCATTTTCTTTAAAAGTAAATGGGAAAGGAAGTGGACATGGTGCATCATCAGTTGACATTGCAGCAACTATTAAATTATAACCACCAAGGGTAGTCTGTTCTTGCATATTTTTAATAACCTTAGGAATAGATTGTTCTTCGATAAACATTAAAACTACTGTAGAAAGTATAAAGTCGTAAGTATTTCTAAGAGCTGCATCATTTATATCGTAACTACCAATTTTAATATCCAAATCTTCAATTCTAGATGTTTCCATTAGAAATTCTAAGGCAGGAATATTATTATCTACTGCAGTGACTTCGAAGCCAAGTTTAGAAAGAAATAAAGAATTACGCCCCTGACCAGATCCAAGGTCCAAGGTTTTACACGGTTTAATAATTTCAACGGCTTCTACTACTTCAGAGTGAGCAGAATTAATATCGTATTTGTTTTTAAAATAATTTTTGGGCTCACAGTAAAACTCTAAAAAACATTCTAAATCATCTGATAAAGGAGTAACACGGTGCCAAGCTTGTGGTTTAACGAAAGGAATATTACTCTCAGATGTGAAAATATGTTCCTGTATAACTTCATTATCTTCAGTAAGTTCTGTAAACTGTAGTTTTCCGTTAAGAATAGTTAATTTTGCCCATACGTCTTTTCTAGTGTTGTGTTTATGTCTGAAAGGCTCGGGAAGTGTTTGAGCAGTCCAATTTGGTAATCGTTTGTAGCATACTAAGTTTTTTGTCATTTTAATCTCCTTACTAATAGCTAAATATAAGTTAATTATATCATGTAAAATATAAAAATAAAACAATGGGAGTGACTCAAAAAACGTGATTTCGAAAATCGATTTTGTCGAGTCACCCTCGCGATATCTAAAAAGATTTTCTAAAGTGATTTTAGATATCGATAAGCCACTGCGTCTATGAGCTCTCATATACACTTTGTTAAAATTTAGGTCTTTTAGGTCAGCGCTTTATCTTTATTATGTTGATTTAAAAACTTTATGGTATAATAGAAAAGAAAATAAATATTAATTAGGAGTAGAAAAAATGGTAAAAGTATTATTTGTTTGTTTAGGAAATATTTGCCGTTCGCCTATGGCAGAAGCAATATTTAGAGATATGGTAGAAAAAGAAGGATTAAGTGAAAAAATTCAAATAGATTCAGCAGCGACTAGTAGCTGGGAGCATGGTAATCCAGTTCACAGTGGAACTAAAAAAGAACTTGCTAAAGTAGGAATAGGTGTAGAAGGAATGTATTCTCGTATACTAAATGATAAAGACTTAGATTCAGATTATATCATAGGAATGGATGATAGTAATATAGAAAATATTAAAAAATTTATTGCAGGTAGAAAAACTGGAGAAGTTAGAAAGTTATTAGAGTATGATGGAGAAGATAGAATTATTGATGATCCGTGGTATACAGGAGACTTCAAAACAACATTTAATGATGTAACTAAAGGATGCACGGCTTTATTAGAAAAGATAAAAAAAGAGAATCTAGTATAATTATAAAAGTACTGATAAAGAATACTGGTAGGCTCCTGAGTTAAAAAACGTAAATTGGAAATTTGAGTAGAAAGGAGTGGAAAAGGATGAATATAGGCGATTTTGAGAAATCTGTATCACAAGTAATACTAGATAGAGGATACCTGTATTATAAAGATGATAAGATTAAGTGTTGTGGACGAAATGCTGATGAATTCATTTTAGATGCGTATGGAACAGAAAACTATAAAGTAATAGTGCAGATAGATGAGGATAATAATATAAAAAATTCTCGTTGTAATTGTCCGTATGACTTCACCTTTACCTGTAAGCATGAAGTTGCAGCATATTACAAGATAAGGGAAATAGTAGAGGGGCTAGCCGAGAGAATTTATCGTGATGTAATTCCTGAAAAAGAAACAAAAAGTTTAGTAGAAAGTTATAAAGAAAATCAAGAACATATTGAAAAAATCAAACAAGAACATGTAAAGAAAATAAGGGAGCTGTTAGAAACTTATTCTAAAGAGAAGCTGTTGAATATTTTATTAGAAATTTCTGAGAAGAACGGCGTAGTTAGGGAAAGGTTATTAAAAGAAATAGAGCGTAAAGAGGCGTTACAATTAGATGAAAGAGAAATATTAACAAAATATAATAAAAAAATAGACGAGTTATTTTTAGAATATAAAGAATTAGAGGAACAAGCACTAGAAACTTATGAAAATGGATATAGTTATGGCCGTAACTATTGGGAAGAATATGACGATGACTATGTAGACACAGAAGAATTAGAAAATAAAATTTCAGAAATTTTAAGTGATATAGATGGATTATTAAATAATTTTGAATGTCTAAAATTGTCAATGAAGATTTTAGAAGGAATTGATAAATTAAATAAAATGACTGAAACTACTTCTTATTGTGAGGTTTGGGGAATAGTTATAGATTATTTTAAAGAAGAGTTAGCGAGTGCAGAGAATCTATCTATTACCTCTAGGCAGGAGATATTTAATAGGATTAATAAATTAAATGTAAAAGTTAGTAATAGATATGAAATAGCGGTAGATATAGAAATGTTGATTCAGTTTTGTGATTTACCTGGTGCTAAGCAAGTACTTTTATCAAAATTAAATTTTATAAGTGAATTATATTATGATGAGAGTATAAATAATAGAACAGCAGAGTTAATATATAAAATTTATAAAATAACTAATGATGAAAAAGGATTGGCAAAATCTCTGGCAATACTTTTGAGGTATGAGAGCATTAGAGATATTTATATTAGCAAACTAGAAAATAATAATAATATCGAGAAAATTTTAGAAGTAACAAAACCATGGTCGGGAAATGGCAAACATAGGAGAAAATGGTTAGAATACAGGCTTCAAATTTTCAAGAAATTAGCTAATATAACAGAACAAATGAAAATATTAGAAAGATTAGTGTTATTGGGTGAATTTTCTTATTATGATGAATTAAAGAGAATTCATAAAGATAAATTTGATAAATATTATCAAAAATTACTTAAAAAATCTAAGAAGAAAAAAGAAATATGGTGTGAGATAATTGTTAGAGAGTGTGATGTAGGAGAGATGTTAAGTTATCTGCGAGAATATCCTAATGAAATTTCGAAATATGCTAGTATTATTAAAGATGTATATTTAGAAGAAGCTAAAAACATGTATATGAATTATATATTTGAGATGTCAGAACCAGTAGCAGACAGAAATCATTATAGGAATATTTGTAAATATATTGTTAAATATAAAAATCTTTTTGGTTTAGAAGAAGGTGTTGCTTTGGTAGATTATCTTGATGATAAATATAAGAGAAGACGTTCTTTTAGACACGAATTAAAAGAAGTTTTAGACGGGCATTAATAAAGAAAGAAGTACATATATGAATTTTAAAAAAAATAATACTAGGAATAGTAGCGTTAGTTGCTATAATAGTAGCTGCTTTAGGAGTAAAATCACAATTTTCTTCAAAAGGACAACAACAAGAAAGAGGAAATAGTCTTGTAGAAAATTCGTCAGTAAATACTTCAAATATTGATACGAGTAATATAGTTAAAGAAGAACTTTTTTCCGAAGGTCAAGGGAAGAAAATATACGGATACATAACGGCACCAAAAAATTATAAGGAACAAAAGCTACCGACAATAATTACTTCTCACGGTTTTGGAGGTAATGCTGAACGACAAGATTATTAGGCTCAGAGTTTAGCGAAAGAAGGATATATAGTTTACTCATTTGATTTTATGGGTGAAAATAAGAATAGTCGAAGTGGAAATGATACTTTAAAAATGTCAGTATTTACAGAGGTTGATGATCTTGACGTAGTAGTAAGTACACTAAAAAATAAAAACTTTGTAGATAAAAATAATATTTTCTTAATTAGGTCAAAGTCAAGGTGGAGTAGTATCTACTATTGAAGGTGCCAAACTTAAGAAAGAGATTAAAGGTTTAATATTAATATTTCCAGCGTTTGTATTATTTGATGATGCACGAGAATTATTTAAATCAGTATCAGATATTCCGGAAGTATATAATCACAGAGGAACTGAAGTAGGGAAAGTATATTTTGAAAAATGTCTATAATGATATGAAGAACTATGATGGTAAAGTACTTATAGTACATGAAACAAGTGATAATGTTGCACCGATAAGTTATTCACGTCGAGCAGTTGAAACATTTAAAGATGCTAAATTAAAAGAAATTCCAGGAGAGGGACATGGATTTAGAGGAGCTCAACAAGAAGAAACCGTGAAAACTATTGTTGATTTTGTAAAAGAAAGTATTTAAGGAGAAATATTATGTTGATTATTAGAACGGTTGAACTAGAAGATGCAGAGAAGTTGGTAAATATTTATAGACCATATGTAGAATATACAGCCATTACCTTTGATTATACAGTACCGAGTTTACATGAGTTTGAAGAGAAAATATCTAAAACTATTCAAAGTTATCCATTTTTGGTAGCGGAAGAAGGAGATGAACTATTAGGTTATGCTTATGCTAGTGAGTTCTATCCTAAAGATGCATATAAATGGACAGCTGAGATTACGATTTATCTAGATGAAAAAGCTCGTGGTAAAGGTATTGGAGAGGTGTTGTACAATGAACTTGAAAAGCAACTTTATGACAAAGGGATGTGCAGATTGACTTCGTGTATTGCTTATCCAGATGAAGGAAGTGTATCATTCCATGAAAAAAGAGGTTTTAGGAAAGTAGCTCACTTCGAAAAAGTAGGTTATAAATTTAATCGTTGGTATGATGTTGTATGGTATCAAAAAGATATAAGAGAAAATATTGAATAACAGAACTCCCCACAAAATAACTTTTTGTGGGGATATTTTTGTTATATTTTTTGAGCTAATATAACGGCATATGGATAAGGTAAAGCGGTAATATCTTCTTCGTATTTAATAATTTTCCAATCTTCATAGTATTCTCTAAGCTCTCCTTCGATAAAAGTGAAAGGAAATGGAGTAAGAGGACAACCATGTTTTGTAGCATTCAATGCACTTACAATAAGATTATATCCACCTCTGTTAGTTTGTTTTTTTATGTTGCTTATAATGCTTTGAATTCTTGTGGGATTTAAATACATAAATACATCTGTAGAAAAGATAAAGTCGTAAGTATCTTTAATATTAGCTTCAACTATATCATGTTTAAACACATTCAGATTTAGTTTTTCTTTGATAGATATATCAGCAAGATCTTGTAAGAATTTAGCATTAATATCGACAGCGGTTATATTGAAGTCAAGTGATGAAAGATATAATGAATTTTTCCCTTGGCCAGCCCCTAAATCTAAAGTTTTACATGGAGTTATATAATTCACAGCCTCAACAACTTCTTTGTGAGCAGGACTTAAATCATACTTATTGAAAAAATAGTCTTCAGGTGTACAATAAAACTCCAAATGGAACTGCAAATCTGTAGAATTTGGATGAATTCTAAAAATACTTTGAGGTTCTATAAGGTCAATAGTACTGTTTTTGTTTAAAGAGAATTGTTTGATTGGATCATTATCTTCGTCTAGAAAATTAAATTTCATTTTCCCTTTAACAATAATCAACTTTGTCCAGACACCTTGTTTAGTGTAAAATCCTTCTCTGTATGTTTTTGGCAATGAAAGAGCAGTAAGATTTGAAGTTCGTTTAAAACAAAGTAAGTTATTTTCCATATGCTGCTCCTTTCTCTTAATATTTACTAATATTATATCATGCGAAAAGTGTTATTTAAAATGATAACCTAAAGGAATTTATATAAATTTTATTTTGTAAAAATATATCTTATGAGCTATAAAAATTCTAAAAAATATATTAAATTATGTAAACAGCCATTAGTATTTTTATAATTATTAGGAAAGTTAAAAGTTATCTATTTACAATGTTTAAAATTTCCTTTATTATAGAAAACAAGATACATGAGAAGAAGGTGTTTTTATGAGAACAATTGTAATTTCTGATATACATGGAAGCTATTATACTATGAAAAAATTGTTAAATGAAGTGGATTTTGAGGCTGACAAAGATAAATTGATATGTTTAGGGGATATGTGTGACAGAGGAAAAAATACGAAGCTAGTATGGGAGTTTTTTTACAATCTGCAAAAAGAATATTCTCATCACGTTGTATTACTAGGAAATCATGAAGACATGTTTAATTTAGCAATGAAAGAGGCAATGTATAGTGATTATTTAGTAGTTAGACAAGATCATTATTTTAGAAATAGTGGATTAACAACTCTACAGTCATTCTATGAAGATGCAACTGTAGAAAATAGGAGAAAATACTTTAGAAAATTTGCTAGAGACTATAGAGGTTTGCGAAAATGGCTGAAAAACCTTCCGACAAGATATGAAAGTAATGAGTTTTACTTTGTTCACGCTGGGATAGATTATGATAAATACTTTTGGAATCAAAATCATCGAGATATGATTTGGATTAGAGAACCATTTTTAAGTAGTGAGAAAAAATATGATAAAAAAGTATTTCATGGGCACAGTCCTGTAAAAGTTGAACCATATTATGAGATAAAGGATAATCGAATTAATGTTGATGGTGGTTGTGTTTACGGAGGAAAATTAAATATTATAGTAATTGAAGGTAGTAATGTAAGTATAAAACAAAGCCAGATTCTAAATGACGATGTATATGTTAAGAAATAATAAAATGGGAATGCCCCAAAAGTTCAAAATTATTTAGAAGTTTATATAAAACCTTATGGCGAAGTGGTTTATCGATATCTAAATTTGCTTTATGAAAGCTTTTTAGTTATCTAATAAACGTTGCGGGAGTGACTCGAAAAAATCGATTTCTACGAAATCATGAATTTAGAGTCACTCCCGTTTTTAATTTCATAATAAAAAAAACCGAGCACAATTGTCTCGGTCTCTTATAGAAAAGGAAAGTTTATGAAGTTTATAACTATTTACTAGTTATGTATCATATTATAAGACTTATACCTTAAATATACTTTAAATTTAGTTTTAGATATAATCAAATTAGAAATAGTATAAATATTATTAAAACAATGTTTATATATATTATTGAAAATAAAAATTAGAAATGATAGTTTTATGTAAGTAATGAAAATGAAATAACAAAACATTTTTAAATATTTCTAAATTGTTACAAAATGTATTTTGTATTACAAAATTTAAAATCTATTGATTAGAGATGTAGGAATAGATTATAATATAGGAGAAATAATTATTAAATTAATAATAATGAGGAGAAGAAATGTAATGAAAAAGAAGAGCTTAAAATTAACTGGTAAAGTATTAGCAGGATTGGTATTATTTTCAGGAATAACAGCAGTACCTACAAAAGCAATTGACGTTAAACCAGTTGCAGTAGATGTAAATGTAGCTAATGTGAAGGCAAATGTCTTTGAAAAAGATGGGTACTTCTATGCTAAACTAGTAGCAGATAGAGAGGTAGCTAATGTAGTAGCACGTATCACAACTGAAAGCAAAGCTGAATTTTTAATTAAAAGAGATGTTCTTAAAGCAGGAGAAGAAGTTGTTGTTGAATTAGATTTAACAGCTCAAGTACCTACTAGAAAATTACCACATACTGGTGTGAAAAAAGAATCATTTACTACAGTAAATGAAGTTGGTGGACATACATTTAAAATTGCAGTTCGTTATGAAGTAGCAACAGATGAAGTTAAAGCTCAACAAAAAGCTAACAATAATCTTAAAAACAAAGTAAAAGAAGAAAAAACAGAAACGCCTACTGATGTACCAAGTATAGCTGATTTAGCTAAAAAATCAGCTCCTACACCTGTAGAAAAAACTACAGTGCCAGCAGCTCCAGTAGAAAAAACTGTAGCTCCAGCAACACCAACAAAACCTAATACACCAGCTGGGGTGCAGCCAACAGATAAGCCAGCAGGTTTATTAAATACTCCTGTGACAACTGGGGCTTCAGAATTTAGAAGTGTTCCAAAAACTGTTATGACAAGTGCACCAAAACAAGTTGAAACACCAAAAATAACAGAAACAACAACGCAAGAACCTAAGAAAACTACTCAACCAGCAGTATCAACAGCTAGAGAAGAACAAATTAAACAAGCGTTTATAGGAAAAGTTGCAGCATTAAGACAAGTAAATGGCTTACGAGCTTTAACAGCTAATGCAGCGTTAAATGCTTCTTCACTAAAAAGAAGTAAAGATGTTTCAACAAGTGTTATAGATAGTAATATTCATGGACCAAATGGGTCAATTCAATATGAAAAAGATGCAGCGGCAGCAGCAGGGTATACTCAACAAGTTTTAGCTAATATTGCTATATCTGCTGATCAAGGCTCACCTGAACAAATCGCACAACGACTATTCGATATATTATTTAAAGAAATTGGGAATGTAGTTCCTGCTTATCCATACGGACACAGAAATACATTGTTAAATAACTCTTCAACAGATATCGGTGTAGGAGTAACTATAAGTAATGGTCAAGTATATCTAGTACAGCATCAAAATTATGATGGTCATTTCAATGGAACGACAGCGACACCTGGTAAATATTTAGATGGTTCTAATACAGTTTATTTAAATGGACAACCTGTAAGATAATAAAATAAAAGCTAACTTAGATATTGTTCTTAGTTAGCTTTTTATATTACAAATTTGTTATTTATAATATAAAAAAATTAGTCATGTAGTATGTTTTGTAAATAAGTTAAAAGAGGTTAACGTAAAGTTATAGCTTTAGTAAGTTATGAAATCTTATGTAATGCTTATGTAATAAAAACAATAGCAATATTACAAATTGGAAAACCTATTGATTAGCCTTTATAAATTGTATATAATAGTCAAATACCAAAATAATAGGAGATATTTGATGAAGAAGATAAGACTAACAAGACGAATCATTACAGGACTGGCGATATTAGTTGGTGCTTCTGGGACTATTACTGTTGCTAATGAAATCAATAGTATTGCTACAGATGTAAATGTTAAGAATGTAAGGGCAAATGTCATTGAAAATGATGGACATTATTATATTCGTTTGATTGCTGATAGAGATGTGAAAAATGTAGTAGCTCGAATCACTACTGAAGATAAAAAAGAATACTTAGTAAAAAAAGATGAAATTAAGGCAGGAGAAGTAGTAGAGTATGAGATTGATTTAAATGCACAAATGCCTACTAGAAAACTACCTCATACAGGGATAAAAAAAGAAACTGTAAAGAGTGTTGTTACAATTGGTAATCATACATTCAATATAAATGTACGTTATGAAGTAGAGCTTGATAACAGTCAGCAACCATTGATGCAAGTTCTTAACAATACATCAACGAATCCAACACTTGATGAATTAATCGAGAAAAGAGAAGTAACAGCAGAACAAAGAGTTAAAGAAACTGAGGAAAAAATAAAACAAGAAGCGGAAGCGAAAGCAAAACAAGAAGCAGAAGCAAAAGCGAAACAGGAAGCAGAAGCGGAAGCGAAACAAGAAGCAGAAGCGAAAGCAAAACAAGAAGTGGAGGCAAAAGCGAAACAAGAAGCGGAAGCGAAAGCTAAGAAAGAAGCAGAAAAAAATGTACTTCCAGAGGTAACGGCTGCTGAATTAGCTGATCCAGCAATGAACGGGTTGACAGAACATACAAAGAAAATGAAAGTGGCCCTAGCGAAAAAATTTGGAATAACAAACTTCTCAATGTTTAGAGAGGGAGATGATGATGGTACTGGTCACGGTCATAATACAGGGATGTCAGTAGACTTTATGATACCTGCAGGATCTACAAAAGGTGATGAACTAGCAGAATATTTAACTAAAAATATGAACGAATTAGGTGTATATTATGTAATTTGGAAACAAAGATTCTATATGCCACAGTTTAATATTTATGGTCCAGCGAACACATGGAATTTAATGCCAGATCGCGGAGGAATAACTGCTAATCACTTTGATCATGTACATGTAAGCTTTGCAAAATAAAATATATTAATTATAGACAACTAACAGGTGAAAATAATTCTAAGTTAGTTGTCTATTTTATATTAAAAAAACGAATAATACTTTTAAAATGTGTTGTGTAGTAGTATAATTATAGATAAGTAGTAGAACAGGAGGTAAATATGTCAGAGAAGAAAATGAATATGATAGTTTGCGGAGGTTGAAACTCGAAAATAGGGCCGGGAGCCTTATCAGATATACTAAGAGACCTTCCTAAAAAAGAGGATAAAAACTTAATAGTTGGGTATGAATCTTCAGATGATGCAGCAGTTTATAAAATATCTGAAGATAAGGCGATTATTCAAACATTAGACTTCTTTACAACAATGATAAATGATCCGTATTTATATGGACAAATAGCAGCGACTAATGCACTTAGTGATGTATATGCTATGGGAGGAGAAGTTATTTCGGCGTTAAATATAGTAGCTTTTCCAGAAAATATGGACTTAGAAATTTTACACCAAATATTAAAAGGTGGAGCGGAAAAAGTTCACGAAGCAGGAGGAGTTCTTGCTGGAGGACACTCAATTCATGATGCTACACCTAAGTATGGTTTATCTGTAACAGGAATCGTCCATCCGGATAAAATATTACAAAATAACAATTGTAAAGTAGGGGATTTATTAATCGTAACAAAACCTTTAGGAGTAAGTATTATTAATACTGCACATATGGTAAAAGAATGTTCAGAAGAAGCATTTGCACAGAGCGTCAAACAAATGACTACACTTAACAAATACTCAGCTCAAATGATGAAAGATTTTAATGTTAATAGTTGTACAGATATTACAGGATTCGGTTTTTTAGGACACCTTGTAGAAATGTTGGACGGGAAACATTCAGCAGAAGTATTTTCGAAAGATATTCCATATATCGAAGAAGCGTATAAATGTGCAAATGAGTTTGTAATTACTGCAGGAGGTCAACTTAATAGAACATTCGTTGAACCAAATGTAGAATACCAAATTAAAGACTTTGCGTTAGAAGAAATAATGTATGATCCACAAACATCAGGAGGGCTTTTAATAAGTTTACCAGAAAGTGAAGCGTACGAATTATTAGAAAAACTAAACACACTTGAAATTAAGAGTGCTATAGTTGGAAAAGTTATAGAAAAACAAGAAAAAGCAGTTATTGTTAAATAATAAAAATATAATAGGAGAATATAAGTATGAAAAAAGAAATTATAGATGCACAAGGTTTGGCCTGTCCAATGCCAGTTATTCAAACTAAAAAATTATTAGTGGATAATGACGTAGTAGAAACAATAGTAGATAATGTTATAGCTACTCAAAACTTAGAAAAAATGGCTACACAATTAGGATTCAACTTTTCTGTGAAAGAGGAAGCAAAAGATAAATATATTGTTACTATTTCTAAGGGAGAAGCAAGTGTTGGTGTAGTTGTGGATACATTATGTGATAAATGTGTTGTTCCTGTAACTCAAGCTACACGTGCACTAGAAGAAGATACGAAAGTAACTTTATTAGTAAAAACTGAAGATAGTGTAGAAAGTCTTAGAAAATTTGCTGATAAAAACAGTTATGAGTTTAAAGTTTCTGGTATTGAAGGTGGTTTTAAAGTAGAAATCACACGCGAAGAAGCACCACAATTAGAAGCTTTACCAGTAGTTAAAGATGACAGTTACATAGTTGTGATTAACAAAGATCAAATGGGACATGGTAGCGAAGAACTAGGTAAAAGATTAATAAAAGCATATCTTTATGCCTTAGGTGAACAAGAAGTTCTTCCTAAAAAAATTATTTTCTACAATAACGGTGGGATTTTAGTTGATAAAACTCGAAGCCACGTACTAGAAGAGCTGAAAACACTAGAAGAAGGTGGAGTAGAGATAGTTTGCTGTGGTGCATGTATCGATTACCACAATATCGACTTAGCGGTTGGAAATCCAACAAATATGTACTTCATCGTTGAAGACATGAGAAAAGCTAACAAAGTAATTCAACCGTAGGAGGAAGCATGGTAGAAGAAGGATTAGTAGTTTTTAATAGTACACATGATTCAATAAAAGCTGACAACATTTGTCTAGAAAGAGAAATGGGAGCGTCACTTATTCCAACACATCCATCGATAGGCGTTGGTTGTGGATTTATGTTAAAAACAGCTTGGGATAATTTCGATAATATCGTAAGAATGTTAGAGGATGAGAAAATAGAATATCGTGGTTTGTATTATTCTAGAAAAGCTGGAATCAAAAGAATTATAACAGAATTAAAAGATTATAAATTAAAATAAAATTTTGAATAGAGGTTATTATGGAGAACAATGAAAATCTATTTAGAAAAATTCTCTCGTGTAATCTCTATTCTTAATATAATATGTAAAGGTGAATTGAATGAACAACAATGTAATTATTGGTACTGCAGGGCATATAGATCACGGGAAGACGACCTTGATAAAAGCTCTAAGTGGAATTGAAACTGATACTACCCAAGAAGAAAAAGACAGAGGAATGTCGATAAATCTTGGATTTGCTTATTTTGACTTACCAAGTGGGAAAAGATGTGGTGTAGTTGATGTTCCAGGACATGAAAAATTTATTAAAAATATGTTAGCTGGAGTTAGTGGAATAAATCTAGTATTGTTATTGGTCGATTCTAGAGAAGGTATAATGCCACAAACAAAAGAACATATTGATATATTAACGTTACTAGGAATTGAGAATTACATTATTGTAATGACGAAGATAGACTTAATTGAAGAAGAGTATCGTGAACTTGTAAAAGAAGATATACGAGAATTTATCGCTGGAACAGTTCTTGAGAATTCTCCTATTATAGAAGTAGATTCAATTAGTAAAAAAGGTTTAGACAATCTGTTAGAAACAATTGATAAGAAAACAGAAGATATTGAAGCTAAAAATGTAGAGAAAAATGCTAGACTAAATATCGACCGTTCATTCCAGGTAAAAGGATTCGGGACAGTTGTCACAGGAACTCTTACAGAAGGTGTAGTCAATGTGGGAGATGAGCTAGTAATTTATCCAAAAGGAATTAAAACTAAAGTTAGAAATATTCAAGTCCACGCTAAAGACGTTGATAAGGCCTACGCAGGGCAGAGAACAGCGATAAACTTAGCGAATATAAAATTTGATGATGTAAAACGTGGAGACACTCTAGCAACGGCAGATTCATTAACAAATACATATATGCTCGATAGTGAAATTAAATTAATAAACGATGAAAGAGCTAATCTTGAGTTGTGGGATAGAGTACGTGTGTATATAGGTACTGAAGAAGTTATGGCTAGGGTAGTACCACTTGGAACAGATTTATTAAAAGCTGGAGAGAGTAGTTTTGCTCAACTTAGATTAGAAGATGAAATAGCTGTTAAAAATTATGACAAATTCATCATTCGTACTTATTCACCGATGATTACAATTGGTGGAGGAGTGATTTTAGATGCTAGTCCTAATAAACATAAAAGGTTTAATGAAGAAATTCTTGAAAAACTCAAAGTACAGCTTGAAGGAAATTCTACAGATTTAATAGCTAACTACATACTATCTCACAATAACTATTTAGTTTCAAAAGACAGCATTGTAAAAGATTTACAACTTCAAGAAAATGAGGTAGTGGAATCATTAGTTCAACTAACACAATCAGCAGCAGTTTACGAGACTAAGTTAGGCTATATTCATAAGAAAAAATATGAAGAAGTTTTAGAAAAACTGAAAAAATTATTAGTAGAATATCACAATAGATTTAAATTAAAAGTTGGTATTCCTAAGGTTGAGGTGCTTTCTAAGTTTAAACTTTCTCAAAAAGAAACATTAGAGTTACTTGATTTATTTATAGCAAATAATGAAATTCGATTAGAAGGTAACTTAATAGCTGAAAAAGATTTCGTAGTTAACTACGATAAGAAACAATTAGCTGAAAAAGAAAGAATAGAGAAGACCTTATTAGAAGGAGGATTCACACCGCCGACTATTAAAGATTTAACAAACGGAGAAAAACCGAAAGTTGAAATACTAGAATCTCTAATCGATAATACAATTGTTAGATTAGATGCTGATTTAGTATTACATGCTAATGTATTAAAAGAAGCTATTCAAAAAGTAGAAGAACATTTTAAAACAAATGATCAAATGGGCTTAGCGGAATTTAGAGATATGTCTGGTTCTAGCAGAAAATATTCAATGGCAATTTTAGAGTATTTAGACAAACTAGGTATTACTCGACGTGTAGAAAATTATCGAGTATTATCGAAAAAATAATTATGAAGGGAGTTAAGTCAATAAAAAAGTGACTTAGATAAAGTAAGGGGTATGAGTTATTATTTTGACTATGGTGCAACATCACTAAAGAAACCAAAAGAAGTTGCTGACAAAGTTTACGAAGTATTATCATCGGCAAGATACGCTAATGCTTCAAGAGGTAGTTATTATGAAGCAAATAATGCATTCCGTGAAGTGTTTGAAGTAAGAAGTGATATTGCGAAATTTTTTGGTATGAAAGATGAAGATAGAGTAGTATTTACAAGTAATTCTACAGAGAGTCTAAATATTGCAATATTAGGATTATTAGAAAAAGAAGATCATGTAATTACGACTTCTATGGAACATAATTCAGTATTAAGACCAGTTTATTTAGCTCATGAAACAATTGGATGTGACTATACGATTGTTCGAGCAGAAAAAACAGGTTTAATCGACTACGAGAAACTAGAAAAAGCCATCAAACCAAATACAAAAATGATTGCTATCACTCATGGTTCAAATGTTACAGGCAATATAGTAGATTTGAAAAAAGTTGCTGCTATCTGTAAAAAACACAATATTATTTCAGTTGTGGATGCCTCGCAAACAGCAGGAGTAGTACCTATTAATATAGATGAATTAGGCATAGACGTACTATGTTTTACTGGGCATAAAAGTTTATATGGACCACAAGGTATTGGTGGATTATGTGTAAGGCTTAGAGAACCTGAAATCAAGAGATTTAAAGTTGGTGGGAGTGGAGTTAGAACTTTCGATGAGAAGCATCCGGGAGAATATCCATTGCGCTTAGAAGCGGGAACACTGAACACTGCGGGAATCTTAGGTTTACATGAGGGAATAAAATATATAAATAAACAGGGAATAGAAAATCTTTATAAAAAACAGATGAACTTTGCAAATAAATTTTATAATGAATTAAAAGACTTAGACTGTTTAGAGTTCTATGGAGATTTCACGAAAGAACGTACGGCAGTAGTTTCGTTGAATTTCAAAGGTATTTCAGCTTCGGATGTTGCAGATGTTCTTGCTGAAGAATATGATATTGCAGTTAGACCTGGAGCACATTGTGCCCCACTGATGCATGAGGTATTGGGAACGAAACAACAAGGTATAGTGAGATTTTCTTTTTCTAGTATGAATACAGAAGAAGAGGTAGACTATGCTATCAACGCTATAAAAACATTAGCAAAAGAAATTTAGGAGAATTATTATGTCGAAACAATTATTATCACAAATTCCCGCAATAAATAAGATTTTATTATTAGATGAAGTAAAAGCATTGATAGATGAGTATTCAGAAGTAGCGGTGAAATCAGCGATAAAAGAATATATTGATAGAATTAAACAAAAAATACTAAATGAAGAATTATTTGAAGTTCCAAGTTTAGAGAAAATTGTAGTAGAAGTTACACAAATAGTAAAAAAAGAAGATAGAAATTCTTTACGCCGAGTTATAAATGCAACGGGGACAATTTTACACACAAACTTAGGGCGTAGTTTACTAAGTCAGAAGATTAAAGAAAATATTGAGAGTGTAGCATTTAACTATTCTAATCTTGAGTTTGATATAGACAATAAGAAACGAGGAAGTCGTTATGTTCACCTTATTGATGTTATCAAAAAATTAACAGGTGCAGAAGATGTACTTGTAGTTAACAACAACGCTGCGGCAGTATTATTAACATTAAATACGCTAGTTAAAGACAAGGAAATAGTAGTTTCTCGTGGAGAGCTAGTAGAAATCGGTGGAGCATTCAGAATTCCTGAAATTATAAAACTAAGTGGTGGAACACCTATTGAAGTAGGGACTACAAATAAAACACACTTAAAAGACTATGAGAATGCTATTAATGACAATACAGGAGCATTGTTAAAAGTGCATACTAGTAACTATAAGATTTTAGGATTTACTAAAGAAGTATCTAATGAAGAGATATCTTACCTTGCTCGTGAGAATGAACTGGTATCTATAAACGACTTAGGAAGCGGGCAGTTCGTAGACTTTTCTAAATATGGATTACCTTACGAACCAACTGTAAAAGAAGTTCTTGATAGTGGTATTGATATAGTAACTTTCAGTGGTGATAAACTCCTTGGAGGACCACAAGCAGGTATTATAGTTGGTAAAAAAGAATATATAGAAAAAATGAAAAAGAACCAACTTACTCGTACACTACGTGTAGATAAGATGACTCTAGCAGCTTTGGAAGCTACTTTAAAATTATATTTAGATGAAAAAGAAGCACTAGAACACATTCCGACATTACATATGATTTCATTATCAAAAGAACGTTTATTTGGTAAAGCGGACGTATTAAAAACAAGACTTAGTGACTTAGACTTCAAGATTACAATAGCTGAAGATAAAGCAGAAGTCGGTGGTGGGAGCTATCCAGCAAGTTACCTAGAAAGTGTTGTGGTGAAATTAGAACATCCAAGATTAAGTGCGACAGATATTGAACGCCGCTTATTAGAAGTAGAAATACCTATTATTACACGAATTAAAGATAATGAATTAATTCTTGATATGAGAACACTTCGTACTAGAGAATTCGATTTAGTTAAACAAGCTTTAATAGAAGCCGCGAAGTAAAGATAGAATTTAAGTGTACATTAAATAATATTTAATAAAACCAGAAGGTGAGTATATGTTTAGGGAAATAAATATAGAAGATGCACAAGAAGTTGCAGAAATCTGTAAAGTTGCATTAGGCTATGATGTAGATTTTGAAAACGTAAAAAAACAAATAAAGAAACTAACTAATGATAAGAAACAGCATATTATTATCGGTTATGAAGATGAAAACACAAGGAAGATTATAGGATTTGTTCATGCGCAAATGTATGAAAGTTTCTATAGCGATTTAGGATTAAATATTCTAGGGCTCGCTGTTAATCCTGATTTTCAAGGTAAGGGAATAGGTAAGAAACTTATGAGTAAGTTAGAAAACTATGCCGTAGACAATAATATTAGTTTTATTAGGTTAAATTCTGCCTTGAAACGTGAAGATGCGCATAAATTCTATGAACATATCGGTTATACCTGTGATAAAGTTCAAAAAAGATTTATAAAGGTATTTGAGTAAATATTAATTTATCAGACCTTATAATTAATAAGATTATTAGACGATAGTAATATCGTCTTTTTTAAGTGAATCTTTAAATCTGAAATAATAAATAAAATAGTGGGAGAAGTGTATTGACACTTTAATAAAAAAATGATAGGATCTAATATAGCAAAATTAGAGGAAGAATTATTATGGGATATTTAGAAATAGTAAAAGTTATTGAAAGAATATCAGAATCGAATTATAAAGAATATATTAAGGCTATGATTTACATAGAAAAAAATATAAAAGATGAATTAGTTTTGGATAAATTATATCAAGAATATTATGAGAATGATGATGTAAATTTATTAAATGATTTTTTTGATAAAGAAAAATAGATAAATTAAATGATTATAGATATATTGCTGTAAAAATTATGGTATAATAATTATTATTTGATTAGGAGCTGTATTATTGTGAATTTACCTTATGATAAACATAATCCATTGGCTATAGAAAAATATGCTAAAAAATTAGAAGGAAAAAAGTTTTTCGAAGTATTGAAAGACTATTATTCAAATAGTGAGATAAGAGAAAGTGGTATTGGTTACTCAGAAAAGAATGAACTTCAAGAAAAAATAGCATATTTTAATAATCCTAGAGGAAAAGGAAGTTTAGGAAATCTGTTAGAAGAATATTATTTTTATTACAAACCAAATAGTGATTCTAATCCTGATTTTTTAGAAGCCGGTACGGAATTAAAGGTAACACCTATAGAGAAAAAAAAAGACGGTAGTTTTAGAGCGGGAGAAAGATTAGTTATTACTATGATACCTAATGATAGACCTGTTGAACCAATGTTTGAAAAATCTCATGTATTAGAAAAAATGAGATTAATGTTGTTAATTTTGTATTTGAGAGAAAAAGATATTTTTAGAACAGAGTATAGTATAGAGTATGTAAAACTATTTTCTATTTTGTCAGAGAGTTGTAGAGAAGATTTAATAATTATTAAAGAGGATTATTCTACAATTATTACAAAAATTCAACAAGGTAGAGCACATGAATTATCTGAAGGTGATACAAAATATTTAGGTGCATGTACCAAAGGAGCAACAGCTAAGAAAAGTGAACAAAAGCAATATTATAGTGAAATTCCTGCGAAAAGAAGAGCATACTCATTAAAACAATCATATATGTCATATGTGATTAATAATTATGTTGTTGGGCAAATTAATACTTATGATTCTATTTTGAAAAATACAGAATTAAAAGAAGAAACTTTTGATAATGTTGTATTAAACAAGATTAATGAGTATAAAGGAAAAACTGAAGAGAAACTATATTCTCAATTTGAAATTAATAAAAATTCTAAACAAGCAAACAGTAGTTTGATATCAAGAATGCTTGGCGTTAAAACAGACAATGTTGAAGAATTTGAAAAAGCTAATATAGGAATAAAGACAATAAGGATAGATAAAAAAGGTAATCCTAGAGAGAGTATGTCATTTCCAAAATTTAAAATTTTAGATTTTGTTCAGGAAACCTTTGATAGTTCAGAACTATATAATTATTTTTATGAAAAAAGATTTCTATTTGTTGTATTTAAAGAAAATATGTCAGGAAAATATGAGTTAATAGGTTCTAAATTTTGGAATATGCCAATATCAGATTTAGAGGGAATTGGAAAACTCGAGTGGGAAAAATATCAATCGCAATTTATAAATGGAATAGAATTTGAAATAAAAGATAATAGAATAAGTAATAACTTATTAAAGTCAAAAGAAACACAAATATTCCATTTAAGACCACATGCTCAAAGATCAGCATATGTAATAAATGGAATAAAATATGGTAATGGTACAGATAGTGATATGGATGAATTGCCAAATGGAGATAAGATGACAAAACAATGCTTTTGGTTGAATAAAAAGTATGTTTTAAAGAATATTCAAGATATAATTGAAGGAGAATAACATGAATTTAGATGTTGTAGAATTATTCGCTGGAGTTGGTGGATTCAGAGTTGGATTAAATCAAATAAGCGAATTTGATAAAAAAAGTGGAAAAGCTATAGAAAAAGGTGGATGGAATTTTGTTTGGGCAAACCAGTTTGAACCCTCAACAAAAACACAACATGCTTTTGAATGCTACATAACAAGATTTGGAGAAGATGATTGTTCAAATGAAGATATTAATTTAGTTGATAAGAAAAAAATTCCAAACCATACTCTATTAGTTGGAGGATTTCCTTGCCAAGACTATTCAGTTGCGCGTTCTTTAAGTGGTGAAAAAGGAATAGCTGGGAAAAAAGGTGTACTTTTTTGGGACATAAGAGATGTATTAGTAGAAAAAAAGACTCCATTTGTGCTTCTTGAGAATGTTGATAGATTATTAAAATCTCCAGCATCTCAAAGAGGGCGTGACTTTGCAATTATGCTAAAGACGTTTGATGAACTAGGATATTATGTACAATGGAGAGTTATAAATGCCGGTGATTATGGAATGCCGCAGAAGCGAAGAAGGGTATTTATTTTTGCTTCTAAAAAAAATACAAAGTATTCTAAGAGTATAAAGAATGAACAAAACCTAGAAAACAGTATTTTTGAAAAAGTTTTTCCAACGGAAACTGAATTAGATATTTTATTTAATACAGATATTAATAATTATTCTGATGCATTAGATGTAACAGAAAATTATAATGATGGGAAGTTCTTAGATACTGGAATGATGATAGATGGAAAGATTATGCACAGAGATGTTACACCAAGAAAATCTGAAGTTTATTCGCTAGAGAAGTTATTAAAAAATGCAGAGAAATATAATGATGAGGATTTAACTAAATATTTTGCAGAAGAAGATAAATTAGATAAATGGAAATATCTAAAAGGATCAAAAAGAATAGAACGTGAATCAAAAACGGGTCATAAGTATATTTATAGTGAAGGAGCAATGAGTTTTCCTGAAAATATTAAAGAACCTGCTAGAACAATGTTAACAAGTGAAGGAACTGTTAACCGTTCATCACATATAATATTCGATGAGATTAATAAAAAATATCGAATTTTAACAGAAGTAGAATGTGAAATGATACAAATGTTCCCACCTAATTGGACTAACACAATGCCTACGCGTCGAAGATATTTTATGATGGGGAATGCATTAGTAACGGGAATAATTTCAAAGTTGGAACCAGTATTGAAAAATATTATTAAAAATGAGTAAGGAGGAACCATGTCAGATTTAGAAAAATTATTTTTTAAGATAGATAAACAAGTAGAAGAGAATAAAGGTGAAGGGTTATATTTTGACTCTTTAGTGAATTACTTAACTTTAGAGAATGATGAAGAGTATTTTGATATTGTCGATAACTTCTCTAAAGAGGATATTAAAAAAGCTTATCAATTTTTACTATTAAAAGCTCTTAAAGAGTTAAATAATCCTAGTTATGATATTACACCAGAAGTTATTACGATGTATGTATCTCACATTTTAGAATGTTTATACAATAACGAGAAAATTTCTGTAGCTGATTTTGCTAGTGGAAGTGGGAACTTCTTAATCAACTTAGCTGCCTTATCAAAAGGTGAATACGAGTTAACTTCTGTTGATGTTGACAATAACTATGCTAGATTACAACAAAATATTTTCAATTTATTAGAAACTAATGTTGAGATTATCAATCAAGATGCTCTTAAGCCTTTAAATATTAAGAAGCAAGATGTTATTATCAGCGACGTGCCTTTTGGATATTATGCTGATGAAGATAATAGCTTAAACTATAAACTTTGCAGTGTTGAAGGATATAGTCTAAATGCTTTACTATTTATTGAGCAAACGGCTAATTATTTGAATGATAATGGTGTAGGAGTATTAGTAGTACCTAAGAAAGTTCTTGAGCTTGAAGATAATTTTAAGAAATTCTTAGAAGAAGAAATTAACTTGAATGCGGTAATTACTCTACCTGATGAGATGTTTAAAAATGCGTCTCAGCAAAAAGCTATTATTCTTATAACTAAAAAAGGTCAAACTAAATTGCCAAATCAAGTATTTTTAGCTCAAGTACCTAGTCATAAAAATAAAGAAGGTTATGCTAATTTTATTGAAGAATTTAAAAATTGGTTATCTGAAAAGTAGTATCATCAATGAACAAATGAAAAGGTTATTTTCGTAGAAATATGTTAATAAATTGCTATTATGTACATTTGTAAATGATGTGAGACAAAAAAAGTTAAAAATAAATACCTGATATGATAGAGTTACAGAGAAGCTAGCTTCTCTGTAACTCTCGCCTTTTCTCAACAGGAGTTAGCCATCCTAAGGTCTGCATAGGAAGTCGATTAGAACGATATAGATATTTCTTCATTTGGATAATAAGATCATCATAAGAATAAAAAGATAAGTATTTATAAAAGCGTTCATTATCATTTCTATGACTTCTTTCAACTTTACCATTATGCCGTGGGGTTCTAGGTCTAATGAGTTGGTGTTTTATATCTAACTGATTACACAATGCATCGAAAGGATGTATTCGTTTAGTGTCCTTAAAGTGAGTAAATTCAAAACCATTATCAGTTTGTATAATTTTTGGTTTGTATCCAAAGAACGAAATAGCCATCTTAACAAATTGTACGGTTGAATAAGAAGATTGTTCCTTAAAAGGATAAATAAATCTTTCTCTAGAAGCCTCATCAATCATAGTATATTGATAAAATTTATCAGGATGTCTACCAGTGTAGCATTGTCTAGGGACATATTTTACATCAAGTTGCCATTTTTCTCCTAAAGTTTTTGGAGTGTTATAAGGTTTTGGTATATAAGGTTTAGCTTTTTTTTCGATATCTTTATAGAAACCTAATTTTCTAAGGATCCTAAATAATGAACAAGGATGTCTATTATATCCTTTATTAAATTTTAATTTTGCATATAGTTCAATCATAGAAATATTAGGATTTCTTTTAATTAGATTTTTAATCCAATTCAATTCTTCTGGGGTATGAGCATTTGGATGTTGGGAATGTGGTTTGTGAGACTTATCCATAAGTGATTCTTTAGTTCCATCATATTTTTTATTCCAACGCATTAAAGATGCTTTAGAAACTTTGTAACGTCTACAAATAAAGTTAATAGAGTTTTTATTTCTATATGTTTTAACTGCAGCTAATCTTGTTTCTAAAGTATGAGGTATATATCGTTGTGTTTTTTGCAAGTTTTCTGTTATAATAGTTTTCATAAGAGTAATTTCCTTTTTTTGATTTGTCGTAATTTCATTATACAGGATTTACTCTTCTTTTTTTATATTTTGTCTCACATCAATTGTAACACTACAAGAAATATGTTAATAAATTGCTATTAAAGGTTGACAAGAACGTAAGAATATAATACAATATGTAAGTAGATTGCTTAAAAGTAGTCTTATTGATTGAATGTTTTGTATTTATCTTATATCTTAAACATTTAATTAAGTATTAAATTAAGATTTTGTAGTATCGGAGGGAGGGAAATCCAATGTCAAAAACTGTAGTTCGTAAAAATGAATCACTAGAAGATGCACTACGTCGTTTCAAACGTGCTGTTTCTAAAAACGGAACTATCCAAGAAGTTCGTAAACGTGAGTTTTATGAAAAACCAAGCGTTCGTCGTAAGAAAAAATCTGAAGCGGCTAGAAAACGTAAATATTAATAATTGGTAATTAAAACGCAATTTATTAATAAAATCTAAAAACTTTCCCTCTTTTAGATTTATTTAGAAATAATGACCTCATCGTAAGATGAGGTTTTTTTATATAGGGAATATAGCTACTCTTGTTAAAAGATAGGAATTGTGTTATTCTTATTTTAATTATAAACATTAGGAGAATAGTATGTTTGCAATAATTTGTTTAAATATTATGTTATTAATTTCATGTTGGTATCTAATTGCTGAGAATCAAAAGAATAAAACAAAAATAAATAGTATACAAGATGATTTAAATAAGGTAATTAAAAGATTAGCGACATTAGAGGAGGAGACTCAAAAGTAGCAGGAGCTAATCCGAAAATCACGATTTTTGAGTCACTCTCAGCTTAATTCAAAATAAGATTCCATCCAAGACGGATAGAATCTTCTTTTTTAAAATTCTACTTTTCTTATTTTCTTATCTAATTCAGAGATGTTTCTAGCGTTCATTAGTATCATTAAGAATTTAACTTCTTTTTTCCATTTTTCAATCTCTTGAATCAGAGCATCTTTTCCTTCGTTCACAAGAATTTCTAAGAATATTTTAGAAACACCAACTGCTTTAGCACCTAAAGCTAGACATTTCACAACGTCAAGAGGATTACGAATACCACCGCTCGCGATAATTTCAATTTTATCTTTATAAGCATAGGCTATCTCTAGGCTTTCTGCGGTAGTATATCCTATTGCTTCTAGATAAGTTGATTTATCAGTTCTTCGTCCATTTTCGATTCTTGCGAAGTTTGTTCCACCCATACCGCTAACGTCAATTGCAGGGATATTTAGGTCTATTGCTAGTTTAATAGTAGCTTTGTTCATACCAAAACCTGTTTCCTTTAAGATTACAGGAATAGGAGATTTAGAGCTGACTTCTTTTAGGTTAGCGTACCAACTTTCGAAATTATGATCTCCTTCTGGCATAACGATTTCTTGAAGAGGATTAGTATGAAGTTGAATATATTTTGCTTGTGATTTTTCAATTGCTTTTAAAACAAGTTCTGGATCTTTATCCAAGCCTAAGTTTACTGAATAGCCTTTTGGATAAGCTTCTTCGTCCTCTTTACTCTTAAGAGCAGGAGAGTATGATCCTGGGAAAAATTTAATTCCACATTTTTCACTAACTTCCATAAAGTCTTGATTGATTTTATTACAATCTTCTCCACCAGCAGTTATAGCATTGATGAAGAATGGATATTCCCAACGAATCCCACAAACTGATGTAGAAGTATCCACATCATCTAATCCGAAAAGTGGAATACTGTTGTAATCAATTGCGTATGAGTCTAAGCTAGTTACTTTTGTTTTATCAGCAAGCGCCAGTCTAATATGATCTTTTTTTCTCATAATTAATCCTTTCGTAGTATATTATAATTTTTCTAAGTTCAGTTGTAGCTGATACTTATCGTTATTTTTCTCGAATCCTAATACGATGTCACCACTGCCTGAACCACTTTGCTTACCAGCAGAATGACTTTCTATATAGTTTTTCATTATTTTTGTTTCCATTGGTATCTTAGAGAAACTTTCTAAATATAATAGGTTTTCTCTAAGTTTTCGTATAGTACTTAAAGCATATGTAGCGTCTGTTTCTTCTAAATTCTCTTTTAAAGTTTTAACTAAAGTATTAGAGGTTTCAACAAAAACTTTAAATTCTTCTTTGTAGTTGTCTTTATGTTTTTTCCACAGTTTTACGTGCTCTTTTGTATCTACAGCTTCACCTGTCCAACGTGCTAGTATGCTTAAATCAGCTTTTGGATGAATTTTATCAATACGAAGACCATCCCAATCTGTGTTTATTATTTCTTTAACAGACTTGTCTTGATGTATCATATTATTAACGAATTCAGCATTGAATTTCTCGTAATATGTAATACCGTCATTAATACTCGCAGCAACGTCCCCCATAGACCCACTTAGATTGTGCTTGATGTTGAATAGGGCAACTAGTTTGAAAATAGTTAAATCGCTATAAGCAACATTTTCGAATGATAATATAGCACGAGCTATAGCTACAAGAACAGCTCCAGACGAACCTAAACCGTATTTTTTATCGTCATTGTGAAGTTCATTGTAAATAGTAAGAGCAAAAGTCTTTTTACTATTTGTATATTCTGTTAAAAATAGAATAAATTGTTGAACTAGTGTGAAGTTACTATTATCTTCAAGAAGGCCAACAGAAGTTTTATTGATAGTATCGAAGATAGTAGTTTCATCACTTTCTTCGACAAATACTGTAATTTTTTTAGGGACACTTGTTATTAGTGCAGAAGCGTAATCTTCTAAAATCGCATATTCTCCAGCGAGATAGAGTTTACCGTAGGCTACTCCATGCACAAAATGATTTTTTTCTTCCATAATTTTGAAATTTCCTCATATAATTTATCTTGGTCTTCCCTTAAGTAAAGTACTTTAACATTTGGACCAGCATCCATAGTGAAGTAACATCTATAACCTTTAGAGCGTAGCCCTTTTACAATATCCATCGCTATATGACTTTCTTTTGTTAAGAATGAAAAGCTAGGAGTTGATGTAGATGTAGTACCATGCATAGCTAATGCGTTACTTTCTGTGATTTCTCCTATTTTTTCGAAATCAGCATTTTTTAAAGCTTCTTTCATTAATACGAAATCACTTTTTGCTTTTTCAACCCAAGCATCGAATGTTGTTGATGTTTGAACACAGCGTTCCATAGCAACACGGCTAGAAATTTTCTTTCTATCTTCATTAACCACAAGAACCATCATTCCAAAATCTAAAGAACACTCTAATTCTTCAACACTTCCATCTTCAAGCCATGCAGCAAGTTTATAGAAACTTCGACAAGAAGAACCAGATCCTTCTTTAGCTATCTCGACTAATTCTTTAGTAGTTTTGTTTAATTTGAAATATTCATTACAAGCAAGAACTAAAGCCATAGTACCACTAGAACTTGAAGAAAGTCCTGCAGCAGTAGGCACGGTATTATAACTTCTTATAGTTATAGCTTCACGATTAGTTGGTGTGAATTTAGAGATGAATTTAATCATTTTATCTACTTCTTCTTGACTTTGTTTTTCGTCATTGATATAAAATTCATCAACATTATTATCATTTTTTTCGATTTTTGTTTTTGATAAAAGATTGTCTAATCTTAAAGAAATATTAGGATTATAAGGTAAGACAGGATCTTTAGATTTTTTTCCCCAGTACTTTACTAGGGCAATATTAGCATAACCTAAACTGTAACTATCCATGATGAATATCCTTTCTCTTTTAATGCATTTTGAATTTCTAATGCATTTTCTTTTGTTTTACTAAGACTAATGCAGCATCCACCAGCACCGCCACCAGTTAGTTTAGCGCCGATTGCATTGTTATTTTTACAAATTTCTACAACCTCATCGTTACTAGCGTGACTAATTCCAAGTTTGCGCAGTAAATCATGAGCTTTGTACATATATCGTCCGACAAGATCGATATTTTTATTTTTTAACGGTTCGATTACTAAATCAGTGATTCCACCTAATTCAGCAATATATCTTTCATATTTATCATAATTATCCGCTACATGTTTTAGAGTTTCTTTAGTAATTCCAACAACTCCTGTATCGATAATTAGTAAATAACTATTTAGGTCAAAATCCAATTCACTAGCTCCCTCTTTTTTTGAAAATAAAAGGGGAGTATCACTAAGTACTTGATTTACGTCTATACCACTAGGATTACCGTGAATAAATTTTTCGCATTTATCTGCAATTTCTCTTACATTTGGGAGTTTTTTGGCACGTGCAATAGCTATGCTCAGCGCAGCAGAAGATCCTAGCCCACGGCCCACAGGGATGGTACTAGTTATATTAATTTTTGTTTTCTTATCAATTCCGCATGTATCAGCGATAAAACTTAAAATTTCATCACGTTGTTGAATTGTCTCTGTGTCTTCTAATATAACTTCGACGTTCATCTGTGGAAGAGGAATAGTTATACCTTTATATCCATAAACGACGGCATGTTCGCCGAAGAATATTGCTTTTGCGTGTGTCATAAATTTAAAACTCCAATTTTATATTTAAGTAGTATTTTAAGCTATTTAATTAAAAGATAATTAATAGTGGTAAATACTTTTATATGTACAATAATTATACTTTTAGTATTTGTTTTTGTCAAACATCGGTGTAGAAAAAAAAGATGAAATTATACTAGAAATAACTTAAGTTAAAAGAAGTATAATTTCACCTTGGAATATTTTAATATGAATGGCAAGCAATACCATGTGGTTCTAAGTGTACTAAAGTTTCACAATAATAGAATTCTTTAGATAATGCTTTTTCGATTTTCACGGTAATGTCGTGACTTTGTTTAACATTTAATGATGGTTCGACAGTAACGGTAATATCTATAAAGTATAGTAAGCCATGAGTTCTACCTTTCGTATCTACTATTGATGTTACACCTTTAATATCATTTACAATATCGTTAACTTTATCTATTACCTCTGTATCTACTCCATCTGTAAGAACATGTGTAGATTCCTTGAAAATACTAATTGCTGTGTAAATAATAAGTAATCCAACTATAATTGCGACTACTGAATCAGCGATAGGAAGACCAATGTATGTAGCGATGATTCCGATTAGTGTTCCGATAGAAACAAAAGCATCGCTTAGATTATCAAGAGCTGCAGCTTTTAGGGATTTACTCCCGATTTTCTTAGCTAGGCGAATATTATAGAAATATACACCAAGCATAATTACACTAGCTATAAATGCTACAACTGCAGATAGTATGCTAGGTTGTTCAATTGTTCCTGAGGTGATTTTTTTTATCGCGTACATTACCACTTCAATGCCTGCGTACAGCATAATAAATGAAGCTATTAATGTAGATATAAGCTCGGCTCGAAAGTGACCGTATAGGTGGTCTTCATCTGCTGGTTTTCTAGAAATTTTTAAACCTATTAGAACACATACTGATGAAATTACATCGGTAGCGTTGTTAATACCATCGGCAACAAGAGCTGATGATTTAAAGAATATACCCGCTCCAAGTTTTAAAACAGTCAGCAACAAATATGATAGAATACTAAGTTTTGCACCTTGTTCGGCACGTTTTAATTTATCGAAAATTGAGTTATTCATGGCTTCTCTCCTAAAATAATGTTTTATTATTATAACAGCTTTAAAAAAATTATTCAAGAGAAAAAATGTTATTTTTAAATTAAAATTATTTCACTTAGGTGAACTTTAACGAAGGAACACCCGACTAAATCTCTAGTCGGGTAGCTTTATTATATCTTTTTAGAGTAGTATTTTTTGAAAGTAAAAAAAATGTATATGTAAGAAAGTGCACTAAAAATTCCATAGATGTATAAGAAGTTAGTTGATATTGTTACTTCTAAAGAAAGGTATTCTGGAATTATTTTTAATTTATCTAGAATAGGTATTAGAAAAAATGACAATTCAAATATAATTAGTGATAATATATAAATAAATCACTTATTTTTATCTGTTTTTTTATAAATTAGTAGGTATAAGCAAATTAATGATCCTAATACCAATAATGTTATAGATAATATTGTTAAAATTTGTTGGATAGTTCTAGAAAATATAGAAGGTGCTAAAGAACTAATAATCAAAATTAAAAGATAAACTAGAGAGAATCTAAATATTTTCATTTTGTTTTCTTTTGGTAGTTCTGCAATTATTGATGAAGATAATTTATCTATGTCATTTCCGAAGACATCCGTGAAATTTTTACTTTGTTTTTGATATAAAGTTAAATCTTGTAATATTTCAAGTAGTTGGATTTCTAATTCTGATTCTTTTTTTGTAGTATTTTTCATCCGACAAGCAACTAAAAGTTCTTCATAATACTTCTTATTATCTTCATTAAGTTGTGATCTAAGTCCGTTATTTTGTTTTATTAAATCAGCGATGTTCATAATAATTCCTCCCTGTTGACGTTATTTATTTTCTAAAATTTTTGTTATTGTAGTACTTATATTTCCCCATACATTCTTAAATGAGTTTATATACTCTTCACCATTTTTGGTAATTGAATAATATTTTCTAGGAGGTCCAGAGTTACTCTCCTTTAAATAGCTAGTGACCATATTTTCCTTTTCTAATTTTAAAAGTAGAGGATAGATAGTACCTTGCGCAACCATATCAAGTCCATAATTTGAAAGTTGCTCAGTTATTTCGTAGCCGTACATTTCTTTATTTTTTATTAGTTGTAAAATACATGCTTCTAATGTACCTTTTAGTATTTGGGAAGTGTTTATCTCCATTCTGTGCCTCTTTTCTTTGAATATCTAGTCGTGATTAGCTAAGTGAGAGATGTTCTTGATAAAACTATTTTAGAAATAATTTTCAGCTTTAGTTTTTACTATCTTGTTATACATAATAGTACCATATCAGAGGTATCTTGTAAAGCAAAACAGTGATGTGTAAGATTATAAATTAAATGTAAAAAATTAGCTGTATAAAAAGTAAGTGAGGATAATATATGGAAAAGTTTATCTTAAATTATCGTGTTTTTATTGAATTGAATGATTTACTGTTATAGAAATGATATAATATAATAAAAAACAAAGGAGTATAAGTATGTCTACGATAACTTTTTCAATTTGGAGATTAATAAAAGAAAATAAAAACTCAGGATTAAGATGGGAGTATCCAAATAAAGAAGATTTCCCAGAAGAGTTAGATAAAGATCTAGATTCACCAAAAGGAATGGAACATGTATTAGTAAGAAAAGAAGGGGATGGTGTGTTTTTCGCTATTGAATCAGGCAGTGCAGAACCTAGAGATGATTTTGTTATAGATATAAACTCAAAAGAGAAAAGAGAAAACCCTAGAAAAGAAACAGAAATCGAATTGCTAAAACAATTATTTGTGTATTATGATTTTAAAACGAATTTATTGTATTTATCAGATATACGATTTAGAAAACACTTTGAAGACATTATACATAAAATTATAGGAAATAATTATATACTGAAAGGTATTTATAAGGAGAAAGCTAACTTTTTAGAAATTATTAAAACAGTTGAGGAAATTAAATTTGTAACACAAAATGATCTTTTTTCAGCGGATTCCCAAAAAAAGACTGCCTTAGTAGATTTAACTGGAGTAACAGATGATATAGATTTAACATTAGATATAAAAACAAACTCACATAGATTTCGTCCTCTAAAATTTTTAAAAGAACTAATGGAGGAAGAAGATAAGTATGCTCTTAGTGGATTGTTAATACGAGGTAAAGACGATAAAGGACTTGAATGTATTTATAATCAAGAAAATTTTATTAGAAAAATAAATATTAGTGCAGAAAAAATTTCAGGTAAGTTTGATGTGGAGGATGTTAGAAAAAATATTCAAAGAGAGATTAAGGAGCTTGCTAATGATAGAGCTAAGTAAAAAGGATAGAAATGTATCTTTCATTGTAGTAGTTGTATGTTTATTAGTATCTTATTTTTCAAGGAGTTTTTTTTATATAAAAACTGAATCCATAATTACAATACTGACAGTTATTATTGGTTTTATTTTATCAGCAATTGCGATAATATTTTCTTCTTCGTTGAGAATTCTGCTATATGATCAGAAATATAAGGGTTATGAATCGCTTTGGCACAGGTTGATTTCAATTTGCTATTATACTTTTATATTCAATTTATTTTTCGTGGCCTCAATTGCAATACTACCAGCAGCTTTTCCAAATTGGATTATTATGGGTTTTTTTATTAATTCAATTGTTGAGTTAATATTCGTAATACATATATTATTTAGATTATTATCCGTTGAGATAGTTTAATAAAAAATTTACTAAGTAATTTTTAGTAACTTCTATGTAGGAAAAAAGTAAAAAATAAAAAAGACAAGGCTTAAAAACCTTGTCTTAATCATTATACCAGCAGCCGGGGTCGAACCGGCACGATGTTGCCATCGCTGGATTTTGAGTCCAGTGCGTCTGCCAATTCCGCCATGCTGGCATATGTATATAATAACATACAAAAAATACTTTGTCAATTTCAGTACAAGGTATAGATTAGGAGTTCTAGGTAACAATTTTAGATAAATAACAGAGATTTTAAATGAATTTTACTTATATTTTAGTTTTAAGTTGTATAATATAATGGTAAATCTACGAAAAGAAATATTTTTCGAGTGTATTATTATATAATTTATTTTAACTAATCAAATAAAAAATGTAAGGGTATAGCAAATGAGTTATATCTACAGAAGTAGTCGGTTGTGAAAAATATTATAAACAAGTGTTTTCAGTTGACAAATTAAAATATTTTTTTCAATAGTATATTGTAAAACGATAATATATGTAGTATAATAATATAGTATATAGAATTATAAAAATATTAATGTTATTTTTATAAAGGAGTGTGAGTGCTGGTGGTAGTTACATTGTTTACATCGCCAAGTTGTACTTCTTGTAGAAAAGCTAAAGCTTGGCTTATAGAAAATGATATAGACTTTGTGGAAAGAAATATCTTTTCAGAAGCTCTGACAACGGATGAAATTAAGGATATTTTATCTATTACGGAGCATGGAACTGAAGATATTATTTCGTTTAGATCAAAAACTTTTCAAAAATTGAATTTGGATATTGAAAGCATGTCGATTCAAGAATTGTATAAAGTTATTCAAGATAATCCAGGAATGCTTAGAAGACCTATCATTGTTGATGATAAGAGATTACAAGTAGGGTATAATGAAGATGAAATAAGAAGATTTCTTCCAAAGGAAATAAGAGTAAATCAATTAAAACAAATAAAAAATATGGTTAAGTAAGTACACCCTGATACTACTTTTACCGATTAATTTAAAGGTTGATATTAGGTATCAGCCTTTTTTTATGAGATGATACTTAGTAACAATACTGTAAGGTGTTAGATAAAATGAAAGAAAGAGGTACTTGATGGAAAGAGAAGATATTAAATTTATTACTGGAGAAATCCATTTCTTAGAGTTAGTGGAAAAGAAAAGTTCATCATTGGTATTTAAAGGACCAAATGATGAGGAAATTAGCTGTAACGAGTCAGACGTTGAGAGTTTAGATGATTACGAAATTGGAGAAGAGTATTCGATGTTCGTATATCCTTCACGTAGTGGAAAATTATTTGCTACACCAAATATTCCAGAAGTAACGTATGGTGACTATGCTTTTAGTAAGGTTGTAAAAGTTGAAGAAGATAGAGTAGGTCTTGATATTGGATTTTCTCGTGAAATTCCACTTCTTGGAGAGGATTTACCGAAGTTAAAAAGTGTTTGGCCTAAAGAGGGTGACGAGTTATTTATTACCCTGCGTCGTGACTTTAGTGGGCAACTTTTTGCGCGTTTAGCAACTGAAACTATCGTAGCATCACTTTACTCTAAAGCTACTAAGAGTATGAAAAACAAGGATATCGAAGCATATCCATATCGCTTGATGAGAGTCGGAACCTTTTTATTAACAAAAGATGGTTATAAAGTTTTTGTTCATGAAAGTGAACGTGAGAAAGAGCCGCGTTTAGGAGAAAAAGTTACACTTCGTGTTATAGGAATCAAAGATAATGGAGAAATCAATGGTTCATTTTTACCACGCGCGCACGAGAGAATGGATAGTGACGGTCAAGCTATAATGGACTATATTGAAAACAATGGTTATTGTGAATTTACTGATAAATCAGACCCAGAAGAAATTAAAGCTGTGTTTGGAATGAGTAAAGGAAGCTTTAAACGTGCTGTAGGAAGATTATTCAAGAATAAATTAATCATGATTGAAGAAGATGGATTATACAAGCGTAAAGGAAGATAAGACTATGAAAAAAATAAAATTAGATAAAAATGCATTATTAGGTGGAATTGTTTTAGAAAATGATAGATATCAAGTTGTACATATGAATCTAAAAACTGGGAATCAAACAGATTCGTATAGTAATGATAAAAACATTTTATTATTAAATATTAGTGGGAAAATTACAGTTTCTTTTGAAGAACAAGTAGAACCTGTAAATGAATTTGAACTATTAGAAATTCCAGCAGGGATAGAGCATGTTATTACATGTCTACAAGATGCACAGATTTTTGTAGTAAAACTATAATTTACATGAGTGGCTTAAATGGAATATCTTTTTAGGCCACTATTATTAATTATTGAGTAGAGGAATACCATGGAAGTACAATTTTTAGGAACAGGAGCTGGGCTTCCTGCAAAGTTTAGAAATACACAGAGCTTTGTGTTTAATTTCATGCAAGAACTTAAAGAATGTTGGATGTTTGATTGCGGAGAAGCTACTCAACACCAGATTTTAAGAACAAATATTAAGCCTACTAAAATAACTAGAATCTTCATAAGTCATCTTCATGCCGATCACGTTCTTGGGTTAATAGGATTTTTATCATCTAGAAGCTTTCTTTTGGATACAAATGCTTCGAAAATTACGATATATGGACCAGTTGGAATAAAGAACTTTATAGAGAACAACTTAATGTTCACACATTGTTCACTTTCTTATAGCGTGGAATATATTGAAATTTCTAGTGAACAGTGTATAATAGATAATAAAACTGTAACTGTTTTTAGCTATCCGTTAACTCATAATGTGGAATGTTTTGGATATAAAATAATATTCAAAAAACAAAAGGGCAGCCTAGATGCAGATAAATTGAGGGGATTAGGTATTATGCCCGGTCCATTTTATAGAGAAATTAAAGAATCAGATACTTTTGAATTTAATGGAACAGTCTATAATTCTAGTGATTTTTTATCTGAAGATAAACCGGAAAAAGAGATTGTGGTTATACCGGATACTAGGTATTTTAACGAATTGGCAGATTTTGTTAAAAACAGTAATATAATTATTACAGAGTGCACATATTTGCTTAAGGAAGATGCACATCATGCAAGAAAAAATTATCACTTGAGTATAGTGGATATTGAAAAGATGATTGCAGAAAGTAAAGTTGAAAGTTTATTCTTGACACATATTAGTGCTAGATATGATAAAAATATAGAAAATAGCGCTATAGAATCGCTAAGCGGTGTATGTAATGTAAGAATTGCGCATGATTTAGAAGAATTTAGTTTGTAAAAATTTGGAGGAAATTATGAAAAAAGATTTAGAAGAAAAAACTATTGAAGTTGAAAAAATATTCAAAGGAAAAGTACTTGATGTTGAAGTGCATACTGTAACTTTACCTAACGGAGAAACTTCAAAACGTGAACTGATAAATCATAGAGGAGCAGTAGCAATACTTGCGATAACAAAAGATAACGAAGTAGTTTTTGTAGAACAATACCGAAAAGCGATAGAGGCAGTAACTTTAGAAATTCCTGCAGGTAAATTAGAACCTGGAGAAGATAATAAAAAATTATCTGCTGTAAGAGAGTTACATGAAGAAACAGGGTACGCTGTAGAAGAAGATAGACTGGAGAAATTATGTGATGTTCACGTTGCTTTAGGATATAGTTCTGAGTTAATTACAATTTATTATGTAGATAATTTAGAATATCCTGGTGAACAAAATCCAGATGAAGATGAGTTTATTAATTTAAGAAAATACAATATTGAAGATGCATTTAAGCTTCTAGATGATAATGTTATAACTGATAGTAAGACTATGCTTGCATTAGCTTACTTAAAAAATAGGAAAGGCGCGAAATAGTATATGAATATTTATGATGAAATAATTAAAATAATTCAAAAATCTCCTTATAAGTTGACACCGCAAAGGGAGAAAATTGTTGAAATATTAGTAGATAACGATGATCAGCACCTTAGTGCAGAGGAATTATATTTTATTTTAAAAGAAAAAACACCTGATATTGGTATAGCTACTGTTTATAGAACGTTAGATATTTTTTATGAATTAAAGATTTTAGAGAAAATTTCTTTCAGCAATGGTGTTTCTAAATATCATTTAAGACAATCTGTAGATGATGAACTTCACCATCATTTAATATGCACTAATTGTAATAACATAGAGAAAGTATCTAATCCTATATTTAATAAACTTATTGAATATATGAAAAAAGAATACTCATTTGAGGTTCAAGATAACTCTTTATCATTTTATGGAACGTGTGCTAAGTGCAAGGATAAAGGTGAAAATTAATGCTTTTTGATAAATTAGAGAAGATATTATTACTAATCTCTAGTGTTGTTTACATAGTTTATATAGGTTTTGTTGGTGGAATGATAAACTTATTTAGGGAGTATGTCGGAAATGAGTACTTAAGAAATAAGATAGTGGATCAAATTCGCGAACAAACACGTTTAACTCAGGACAGTGCAAACGTATCGACAAAGGATATGCACTTTGTTTTCCAAGTAATGGGGCAATTAGCGTGGTTGTATTTTGCACTATTAGTAGTATTATTTTTATTATTACTTTTTGTGATTTTCAAAAAGGGGATAAATCACAACATAGTGGCATTTCTATTTTTAGTTTATAGTATTTTACTATTAATCTTCAGCTTAGGAATATTATTTATTAGCTGTATAATATACTTCTTCCTAGGTATAAGAATAATATTAATTAGGAATTCGGAAAAGTATAAAATTTAGTTTTCGGAGAAATTTAGTTTCTTCGAAAACTTTTTTTATAAAATTTTTATAAAAATATCATTATGTTGAAGTAATCGAATAGTAAAATATTGGAATTCATAAAAATATTAAGTCTATTAAATGATAATCTAGAAATAAGCTTATAGTTAACTGAAGTATAAATTAAATATAATTTATGGAGATACTAGATGTCTATCACATGCTAATTAATAACTATAAGTGAAAAAAATTCTATACTTATTTAGAGTTTTCTTAATAAATATTAGTTTGCAAAAAATAAGTAAAGCTAATATAATTCTTAGTATAGTTTATTTTTTAGGAGGTCTTATGAAAAATAAAGTTATTAAGATATTAAAGAGACTAATGATAGTGATAGTGTCTGTTCTCTTGTTAGTAGGAGGATATGGATATTATTTTGTTCATAAATCTTTACCAAAAGTTGAAGGCAAGGCAGAATTAAATATTTTAGAAAAAAGCGTAAAAGTGTCACGAGATAAAAATGGGATTCCAACAGTTGAAGCAGAAAATGATAGTGATCTATATAAAGCTCAGGGGTATATTCATGCTCAAGATAGATTGTTTCAAATGGATTTAGCTCGTAGACAGGCGAGCGGAAGATTATCGGAAGTTGTTGGAGAAGCGGCACTAGAAAATGATAAAAAGTTTTTAGTGTTTTCTTTAAGAAAAGCAGCAGAAGCTTCTTATAATGATTACTCAGCAGAAGCTAAAAAAATATTAGAAAGTTATGCTCAAGGTGTTAATGCCTATATCGAAGAAGCGAAGAAAGAGGGTAAATTACCGTATGAATTTTCTTTATTAGGATATTCTCCTGAGAACTGGTCACCTATTGATTCGCTAACGGTAGGTAAATATATGGCGTATGATTTAGGTGGGCATTGGGATCACTTAGGTTTTAATAACTGGATTTTAAATAATTTAGGAGAAGAAAATCTAAAACAACTATTACCGGAGAGTTTCTCGAAAAATAAAAATAATGACGAAATTATAAAAGCTAATCTAGGTCTAGATGTTAGTATTGATAAAAATACGGCAAAAGTAGAGAGACCACCGATGGGAAACGGTAGTAATGATTGGGTTATTTCTGGAAAGAAAACTAAGTCAGGTAAACCATTGTTGGCAGATGATCCACACTTAGGGTTAGGTACTCCTTCTGTCTGGTATCAAATGTCACTTTCAACACCAAATAACAAAGTTTCAGGAGTCATTTTCCCAGGAGTACCGGGTATCATACTTGGTCATAATGAACATATAGCATGGGGAGTAACTAACTTTGGACCAGACGTTCAAGATTTATACATTGAAAAAAGACAAGAGAATAATCCATATAAATTCAAATATGATAATGAGTACTATGATGCAAAAGTTGATAAGTATTCAATAAAAGTAAAAGGGAAAGAAGCTGTTGATTTTGAGGTTGTTAATACGAAACATGGTCCGATAATTGATCAACTATTGAAACCATTAGGAAATAAAGATACAAGTTTTTCAATGCAGTGGACAGCATTAGAATCAACACAAGAACTAGAAGCTATCTTAAATATTGATAAAGCTAAAAATTGGCAGGAGTTTGAAAAGTCATTAGAAAAATTCAAAGCACCAGCTCAAAATTTTGTTTTTGCCGATAATGAAGGAAACATAGCTTATAAGTCAAATGGGAATGTACCGATTAGGAAAAAAGGTGATGGTAATCTTCCTGTTCCAGGATATAGTAGTGATTATGGATGGAGTGGATATATATCTTATGATAAATTACCAAAACTTGTTAATCCAGAAGAAGGGTTCATAGCAACGGCAAATACTGAAACTGTAAAAACTGATTATCACACATCAAATGTTTGGGCACAGCCATATAGAAAAGCTCGTATAGATGAAGTATTATCAAAAAGAAATAACTTGACTGCTGATGATATGAAGAATCTTCAAATGGATACAAAAAATCTTTATGCACAAGAATTTTTACCTAACTTCTTGAAAAATATAAATGTTGATAAAATTTCTAAAAAAGAAATGGTTGATAAACTAAAATCATGGAATAATGTAGATGAGAAAGATGAAGCAGCTCCTTTAATTTTCGACCTGTGGATGAAAAAAATCCAATCTTATATACTAAAAGACAAGATGGATGCAGATGTTTACAAATTTATGCCTCATAAAGAGAGTTATGTAGATAAGGTACTTAGAGATAGTTTAAACGGTAAAAAAGTAAATCTTATTGAGGAGAAAAATGGACTGCAAGAAGTATTAACAAACAGTTTAAATGAAACTATAACTGAATTAGAAGGTAAATATGGGAATGACGTATCTAAATGGAAGTGGGGAAAAGCTCATACATTAGGATTCAGGCATCCATTATCTAAATCATCTGCATTGTTAGCATATTTCTTAAATCCCAAAGAATATCCTATTTCAGGTTCTAAAGTTACAGTTCAAGCAGCTAGACAAAACGATGAGGGATTAGTTAATCATGGTGCGTCATGGAGATTTGTTTATGACTTTGAGACTAAAACAGGACATCATATTGTTGGACCTGGTCAAAGTGGACACTTCTTAAGTGATAATTATAATGATCAAATTGAAAAATGGGTAAAAGGAGAATATACGAGTGAATCTATAGGAAATATTCCTAAGGATAAAGTATTGGAACTAGTACCTAAAAAATAATAAAAATAATGGAAAGTAAAAGTGTTTCTTGTTACTTTCCATATTTTAATAGAAAAAAATATAGAATACTATAAAAAAATTTAAAAAATGAAAAAAATCTGATATAATAAGGGTAACAAGTAGGGCTGTGGTTTGAATAAGGAATACGCTCTGAAAAGAGAAATGGCGGTGCGACTCCGTCCGACTACTTGGTATGACATCTATTTAATAGGTGTCTTTTTTATTTAATTAATAACAAAATAATAAACATCATGTTATAATTAGAATATAGTACTAAATATGTAGAGTAAGTAGGAGAAAAAATGAACATTAGAGAAAATTTTGAGACAATAACAAAAGAAATAGCTGAAACTTGTGAAAAAGTAGAAAGAAATGTTGATGAAGTGAAATTAATAGCTGTAACTAAATATGTTAGTGATGCTAGAGTTGAAGAAGCTATAGAAGCGGGGATTACAGATTTTGCTGAGAATCGTCCTCAGAATTATGTTGAGAGAAAAAGTAAATATACTGATAATACTTGGCATTTAATAGGAAGTTTACAAACTAGAAAAGTACGTGATGTAATTAATGAGGTTGATTATTTCCATGCTTTAGATAGAGATAGCTTAGCTAAAGAAATCGAAAAACGTGCAGAAAATGAAATCAAATGTTTTGTACAGGTGAATGTTTCTGGAGAAGAGAGTAAGCATGGTTTAACTTCAGAACAAGCTATTGATTTTATAAAAGCGTTGGAGCAATATTCAAAAATAAAAGTTGTCGGGCTTATGACGATGGCACCTTTTGTAGATGATGAAGAAATCCTGCGTAATTGTTTTAAAAAATTAAGAAAACTACGAGATGAAGTAAAAGCACTTGAATTACCATATGCACCATGTGAATTTTTATCTATGGGTATGAGCAATGATTATAAAATTGCAATTGAAGAAGGTGCGACTCACATAAGGGTTGGTACAGCATTAGTAGGGTGCGAATTAAAATAAAAAATTAAGGAGGGGCAGTATGCAAAGAGTATTAAGTGTTGACGGCTTAGTAGTTATAATAAAATATAGAAAAAGTATGAAAAACATTTATTTAAAAGTTGAGAAAAATGCCGATGTGGTAGTAAGTGCCCCTCCGAGAACTCCTAATTATATCATAAAAAAATTGGTTCAAGAAAATATTGATGAGATAAGAGAAAGAAGAAAAAATATATTAAAAAATGGGCATACGGTAAAGTACTTTGTGACTGGTGAAAAGCATTTTATCTTCGGAAGAGAGTTTGAATTAGAGGTAAGGTTAGGAATAAAGAATGCAGTAAGTCTTTCTAATGAAAAGATAGTATTAGTCATTAAGGATAAGGTGCAAAATAGAGAACAGATTGTTACAAGTTATCTAAGAAAAGTTCTTTATGACAAGGCTTTAGAGTTTATTAATAAACACGAAAAAATTATAGGTGTCCATACAGAACAACTTAGGATTAAAAAAATGAAAACGCGTTGGGGAACGTGTAATATCGGAGCTAAAAGAATCTGGATAAACTACGAACTAGTAAAATATCCGATTGAATGCTTAGAGCATATAGTGGTTCATGAACTTACTCATCTACTAGAAACAAATCATACACCTAGATTTTATGAATTATTAGGAAAATATTACCCTAACTTTAGAGGAAATGACAAACTAATAAAAGAATTTAGTAAAAAATTAGTTGGTAGATAGATAAAAGAATAAGTATTACAATTTTTTTGAATTTTAACATTAATTAGTAAGAGTTTAAATATTTATTAGAAGCTATATAACTTACTCTTAAAAACAACAATTTAAAAGTGTAACGATTGACTTTTTACGCTATTTACTATATAATTAATCAAGAGTTTTTAGTATTTTTATACTAACATTTTTGATGATACTTAAAAGTATTTTTGGAGGAAAAATAAATGTCACAAATTTTAAATAAAGAAGATGGAAAAGTAGTTATCGCTTTTTCAGCAACAAAAGAAGAATTTGCGAAAGGATTAGACCAAGCATTCAAACGTGCAGTTAAACGTGTTAACGCACCTGGATTCAGAAAAGGTAAATTACCAAGAGCCGTATTTAACAAAATGTACGGAGAAGAAGCATTATACCAAGATGCAATTGATTATGTATTACCAAGAGCTTACACTAAAGCTATCGACGAATTAGAAGTTTCACCATTGGCTATGCCTGATATCGATGTTAAAGAAATCAGCAAAGAAGAAGGTGTTAAATTCGAAGCAGTTGTTACTGTTAAACCAAACGTTGAATTAGGTGAATACAAAAACCTTGGATTAGAAAAAGACTCAGTAGAAGTAACTGATGCTGATGTAGAAGAAAGATTAGATAGCTTATTAAGCCGTCAAGCTGAATGGCAAATCAAAGAGGGAGAATCTAAAAAAGGTGATATCGTAGTTATCGACTTTAAAGGATTCATCGGAGACGAAGCTTTTGAAGGTGGAGAAGCTAAAGGTTACGAATTAGAATTAGGATCAGGTTCATTCATCCCTGGATTCGAAGAACAATTAGAAGGGAAAGTTGCACCAGTTGATACAGAAGTTAACGTAACATTCCCAGAAAACTACCAAGTGACTGATCTTGCTGGTAAAGAAGCTAGATTCGAAGTTACAGTTCACGATGTAAAAGAAAAAGTTTTACCAGAATTAACTGACGAGTTCGTTAAAGAATTCTCTAAAGAAGCGGCTTCAACTGTAGCTGAATACAAAGAAAAATTAAAAGAAGAAATCAAATTAGAAAAAGAAAACTTAGCAGAAAAATCTTATTCTGATAAAGTAATTTCTACAGCTGTAGAAAATGCAAAACTTTCTGTACCAGAAAAATTAGTAGAACAAGAAGTTGATTCTATGTTTGAACAATTCACTGGAAACTTATCTCGTCAAGGATTATCATTTGATTTATACCAACAATTCACTGGAAAAGGTGAAGTTGAACTTAAGGCTGAAATGAAATCTGATGC
The DNA here is from genome assembly GCF_963525875.1 of uncultured Gemella sp. GTDB lineage: Bacteria > Bacillota > Bacilli > Staphylococcales > Gemellaceae > Gemella. The sequence goes on from NZ_CAURMG010000003.1 coordinate 66,427, forward strand.
AGAAAACAAAATCAAAACTTCATTCGTACTAGGTGAAATCGCTGAAGTAGAAAAAGTTGAAGTAACAGAAGCTGACATCGATGCAGAAGTTAAAGAACTTGCTACTATGTACAACATGACTGAAGAAGGAATCAAACAACGTATTAGCGTTGAAGACTTACGTGGTGAGTTAGTAATTCAAAAAACTGTTGATTTCTTAAAAGCTAACAACTAATTTTAGCAAATCATCCTTAAGCATATAGAGTGTCTAACATTCTATATGCTTTTTTTAATGATAATAAGGAGGTGGATTTATTTGAACGAATATATTAAAAGCCTAGAACAAGAATTCTCATTAATAATGAGTGGATTCAAGAAAGAAGAGAAAAGAGCGTTAGCAGATTATAAAAATAACGATAGAGTTTATATTAAGAAATTAGCTTTCTTATCCTATGAGTCTAAAGTATATCAAGTTAGAATGTACGGGGTATTTCTTTTCGGATATTTATCAGATGATAGTGATATTCTAACTTTTATGAGAGATGAAGTATCTAAAGATGATAATTGGAGAGTACAGGAGGTATTAGCAAAAGCATTTGATGAATATTGTAAAAATATAGGATATGAAAATACAATACCTGTAATAGATGAGTGGTTAGGTTCTGATAATCCAAATACTAGAAGAGCTGTCACAGAAGGATTACGAATATGGACTAGCAGATCGTATTTTAAAGAAAATCCACAAGAAGCAATAAAAAGACTAGCAGCATTAAAAGAAGATGCTAGTGAATATGTAAGAAAATCAGTAGGTAATGCACTAAGAGATATAAGTAGAAAATTTCCAGAACTAATAAAAGAAGAATTAAAAACTTGGAAATTAGAAGATAAGGAAATCAAACAAGTCTACAAATTAGCGAGTAGGATTATAATGGAGTAAGTATTTTTGAAATGTTAGAGTCAAATTATTACGGAAAATAAATTCCAAATCCTCCCCTTAAAATCAATTGACAAGAAGAAAATAGATGTGTTAAAATGTAATTAAGTGAATTGGATGAATATATTCACATATAAACACGAAAAGCAACTGAACTGCGATTTCAGTTGCTTTTTTATATGTGTTAGCGTACTCATTTTAGTAGGCTAATATATATTCATACATGAAGTGATGCATGCACGTCGTGCCTAAATAAGACTACTATTTCTTGTTGTTTTTATCATTTAGGAAATAAAAATATTCTATAAATAGGAGAATAACTCCTACAAATAGCCCAACAAGAACTTGGATGAATATATCAACCATATAAACACCTCCCTTTCGGGCAAGTAGCCTACTTTTATTATAACACTATAGATCTTATCAGAAAAGATATTTTTGTAATATCTAGAATTAAAATTATATTTTTAAGATTATGTAAATAGAGGATAAAAGCTAATCCAAAATTCTATAAAAAAATATATGAGAAATCATAGATGCAGTGGTTTATTGATATCTAAATTCACTTTATAAAAGCTTTTTAGATATCTAATAAATTACTGAGGAAAGCGACTCTACAAAATCTTATTTCTATGAAATACCGATTTTTTAAGTCTTACCCTTACAAATCAATTGACAAGAAGGAAAAGAATGTGCTAGAATGTAATTAAGTGAATTGGATGAATATATTCACATATAAACACGAAAAGCAACTGAACTGGTATTTCAGTTGCTTTTTTATATGTATTAGCGTACTTACTTTAGTAGGTTAATATATATTCATACATGAAGTGATACATGTACGTCGTGCCTAAATAGAGCTACTTCTTCTTGTTGTTGTTTTTATCATTTAGGAAATAAAAATATTCTATAAATAGGAGAATAACTCCTACAAATAGCCCAACAAGGATTTGGATGAATATATCAACCATATAAACACCTCCCTTCCGGGCAAGTAGCCTACTTTTATTATAACACTATAAATCTCACCGGAAAAGATATTTTCGCAATATTTAGAATTAAAATTATATTTTTAAGATTATGTAAATAAAAGACATCATCTAAACAAAAAGTCCTAAATTTTATAAGAGTGCATATAAAAACTCATATACACAGGTAGTTTATTGATATCTAAATTTACTTTATAAAAGCTTTTTAGATATCTAATAGGCTGTGTGGTGTGACTTTACAAAATCGGTTTCTTCGAAAATATGATCTTCGAGGTACTCCTTCTTTTTATTTCATCTGTTCACTTACAGTGCTTACTTTTTCTAGAATTTCATCTAGACTGAAGTAGCCACTTTTTTGAATAGATAGTCTTCCTTCGATATATACTTCTACAGTTGGTGAAGAGAGAATACCACGTTGTGCAGCAATTTCCATATTTTCTACTAATGAAATGTAGTATGCTACGACGTCTTTGTGATCTTCTTGCCATGTAGTAATTCTGTTCTTTATTGAGTGACATGGCATACATGTAGCAGTGCCATATTGAATAATTGCTATGTCATTATTACTGATTATTTTATTTAAGTCGTCATTTTTTGTAAAATCAATCATATTTTATCTTCCTTTTATTTTTCGTATAAGAAGCAGTATATTGAGCCATTTTCTTTTAATATGTGTATATTATAGTTGTTTTAAAAGTTAATTACAACTATTATAAATTGTGTATATACATGGTTCAAAAATAGAATATTATAAAAATTTTCAGAAAACTGTTGACAATAATTTCAAATCATGATATTATTTATACAACGTAAATAGATAAGTATTATAAAAAGAGGCCGCGATGACTAATTTAAAAGGTAGCATCGCCGAAGTGATTAAATTCACTGGGGTTATGTCGAATAGGTATAACACTGTCATTAGAAAATGCCCATTTTCTTCATGGTGAGCTTTTTATAATAAGGGCAAGAGGAATAGGATAGAATTATAAGCTAGACTACAAGGACCTTTTGTTCTTGTAGTCTATTTTTTATAACTTATTTGAAGGAGAAAGTAATGAGATTATTTGATGGTATGACGGTAGAAAATGGTGAACTAAATATTTCGGGTGTTGGAGTAAGTGAGTTAAAAGCTCAATATGGTACACCGCTTTATGTTTACGATGAGAATATGTTAGTGAACCAATGTAGAACTTTTATTAATAATTTTAGAAGTTCGAAGTTCAATACAGAAGTTCTTTTTGCATCGAAAGCTTTTAGTTGCTTAGAGGTATTAAGAATCGCGAGTAGAGAGGGCTTAGGTGTTGATGTGGTTTCTCTTGGTGAAATTCATACAGCATATAAGGCTGGGTATGATATGAGACGAGCTTATTTCCACGGAAATAATAAAACTCGTGAGGAACTGCAATATGCATTAGAAGTTGGTGTAGGGACTATCGTTGTAGATAATGACTATGAATATGAAATGATTAATGAAATCGTAAGAGAGAGTGATAATACTGTAGATGTACTTTTAAGAATTAATACAGGTATTGATGCCCATACTCATGAATACATTAAAACAGCAAAAGATGATTCGAAATTTGGTTACTCAGTATACGATGAAACTATCTATGAATTAATCGCAGATATTAATAATCAAAGTAATCTTAATTTTGTAGGATTCCACTCACACATTGGATCACAAATTTTCGAAAAAACTTCATTTTTCGAAGCTGTAAAAGTGGTGATGGAATTTACGAAAAAGGTTCAAGAAAGATTAGGTTTAACTATAAGTGTTCTTAACCTAGGTGGAGGGTTCGGGGTTTATTATACTGAAGAAGATAGACCTTTTGAACTTGCAGAATTTCTAAGAGAATATATCGAAGTAGTAGAACATGAGAGTGATAACTTCGGATTAGACTTAACTAAGGTAGTTATTGAACCTGGTAGAAGTTTAACATGTAATGCTGGTAGCACATTATACAGTGTTGGTGGAGTTAAGAAAACTTTTGCAGGTCGTGAATATGTGTTCGTTGATGGTGGTATGGCAGATAATCCTCGTTATGCATTATATAAAGCAAAATACGAAGCGATGTTAGCTAACAAGATGAACCAAGAAGCTGATATAACGTATACTGTTGCTGGTAAATGCTGTGAATCTGGAGATATGTTAGTAATGGATGCGAAATTGCCTAAAGCTGAGCAAGGTGACTTACTATTAGTATCATCGACAGGAGCGTATAACTACAGTATGAGTAGTAACTACAATAGATTACCGAAATTACCAGTAGTATTTGTTAAAGATGGAACTAGTCGCCTAGTAGTAAAAGGTGAGACTTTAGAAGATTTAATTAGACAAGACATTTAATTTTAAAGCAATAACAAAAAGTATTATTAAGAATATATAAAATAAGATAGAAACAAGGAGAATAAAATTATGACAATTTATACAGGAAGCGGAGTAGCAATAGTAACACCATTTTTCGAGGATGGAAGTGTAGATTATGAGACGTTTGGAGAATTAATTGAATTCCAAATTGGTGAAGGTACAGATGCGATTATCGTAGCGGGAACTACTGGTGAGAGTTCAACTATGCCTGATGATGAGCAAGTAGCGGTAATTAAATTCGCCATTGATAGAGTAGCAGGACGTGTACCTGTTATCGCAGGTAGTGGGGTTAACGATACAGCTCACTCAATTAGATTAAGCCAAGAAATTGAAAAATTAGGACCAGATGCATTATTAGTAGTAACACCTTATTACATTAAAACTAGCCAACAAGGTTTAATTGAACACTTCGAAGCAATTGCTAATAGTGTTGATTTACCAATCGTACTATACAATGTACCAGGAAGAACTGGGCAAGTTATGGCGCCTGAGACTATTTTACATTTATCTCAACACAAAAATATCGTTGCATACAAAGATGCCGTAGGGGATATCGCTCATACTTTAGCAGTTAGAAACTTAGTAGGGGATAAAATTGATATTTACTCAGGAAATGATGACATCAATGTACCTATCATTTTAGCTGGTGGTAAAGGGACAATCTCTGTTTTAGCAAACGTTTATCCAAAAGCTACGCACTTAATGTGTAAATATGCTTTAGAAAGACAAGTAGATAAAGCTTTCGCTCTTCAACTTAAATATTTAGACTTCATTCACATGTTATTTGCTGAGCCAAACCCAATGCCAGTTAAAAAATGTGTAGAATTAATCGGAAAATCAGCTTGTCACTATCGTCTACCAATGACTCATGTTGCACCAACATTAGCGACAAAATTAGAGCAAGAGATTGCAAGACTTAATTCATTACAAGGAGAGTAAAAATGAGAGTTTTATTAAGTGGTTATAATGGAACGATGGGGCAAGTTCTAAAAAGCTATATTCAAGATAGTACTGATATAGAAATTGTTGCAGGAGTTGGTCGCGAATTACTAGAGGAGAAATTTCCTACTTATACTTCATATGAAACTTTAGAGAAGGCTGCTGATGTGATTATTGATTTTTCACATCATGCTGGAACTGCTGAATTAGTTGAATATGCAAAACGCACAGCAACAAAAGTTGTAATAGCGACAACTGGTCACACTCCAGAAGAATTAGAATTAATCGATGAACTAGCGACACAAGTAGGGGTAGTTTACGCAGGGAATTACAGTCTAGGAGTAAATGTATTAGTAGAATTAGTGAAAAAAGCTAGTGAACTACTACTAGGATATGATATCGAAGTTATTGAAAAACACCATAATAAAAAAGTGGATGCACCTAGTGGAACTGCAAAAATGTTAGTTGATGCGGTTAAAAACGTAGAAAATTATAATAGAGTTTATGGTCGTCATGGAGATATGAAACGCCAGGAAAAAGAAATTGGAATTCATGCGGTTCGTGGGGGGACTATTGTAGGTGAACATGAAGTAATTTTTGCTGGAGAAGATGAGGTAATCGAGATTAAACATACAGCTTTAAGTAAAAAAATGTTCGCAAAAGGATCTGTTACAGCTGCAAAATGGCTTAATACTGTAGAAGAACCTAGATTATATTCTATGAAAGATGTATTAGGTATAAAATAATAAAGTCAGAAGCAACTCAGGGTATATTATAAGGTGTAGTGTTGAGTCGTTAATATAAAGTTTGGAAGAATATTCATAATTAGAGTGGTCGGTATACCACTTAAATAAAAAATACTATAATAAAGTTAGATTGACATATGTAAAAATTAGATATAAAATAGAAAAAAATCATGTAGATAATAGGAGAAAGAAATGAAATCAACAGAAGAGATTATTAAATTTATAGCAACATCTAAAAAGAAAACACCGGTAAAAGTTTACGTTAATTTTAACGCTGATGTAGAATTTCCAGAAACTTTAGAAGTTTATGGAGAAGGAAATTCAAGAGTTATTTTTGCAGATTTTGCTGATTGGGTGGAATTTTACGAAGCTAATAAAGCTGTGGTAGTAAATCACCGTGTAGAAAATGATCGCCGTAATAGTGGTGTACCGATGATCGATTTAACTCAGTTTAACGCTCGTATTGAGCCAGGTTGTTCAATTCGTGAACACGTGAGTATCGGAGATAACGCGGTTATTATGATGGGTGCTGTTATTAATATCGGAGCTAAAATTGGTAAAAACACTATGATCGATATGAATGCTATTTTAGGTGGACGTGCAGAAGTTGGGGAAAATTCTCATGTTGGTGCTGGATCTGTATTATCAGGTGTTATTGAACCAGCTAACGCGACACCAGTTCGTGTAGGTAACAATGTTCTTATCGGGGCTAATGCTGTAATCTTAGAAGGGGTTCAAATCGGAGACAATGCTGTTGTTGCTGCTGGAAGTGTAGTAACAAAAGATGTAGCTAGTGGAGATGTTGTAGCGGGAGTACCGGCAAGAGTAATTAAAACACGTAGTGAAGTTGCTGAAGAAAAAGTAGATATTATAGCAGAATTAAGAAACTTATAATAAAGTAGGTAAAGAAGATGAAAGTAATTACTGAAGAGAATTTAACATCATGGCGTAGACATCTTCATCAAAATCCAGAGTTATCTTTGGAAGAATATAAGACTAAAGAATTCATCACTAGTGTTTTAAAAGAATATGGTATAGAATATCAAGAAACTCTTGAGACAGGATTGGTAGTAATCTTTAAAGCAAGTGTAGAAACTAATGATACGATTTTATTTAGAGCGGATATTGATGCACTGCCAATTTCAGAGGAGAATGATATTGATTTTAAATCTAATAACGATGGTGTTATGCATGCTTGTGGTCACGATGGACATACTACTATGCTTTTAGGAAGTGTTATCGAAGCGGCTGATTATTATAAAAATAACGATACTAAGGTAAATAGTATTTTTGTATTTCAACCTGCTGAAGAAACTTTTGGTGGTGGGAATTTATTAATCAGTGATTTTGATTTTTCACCGTATAATATTTTAGCAAGTTATGCCTTACATATGAATCCAGATTATCCAGAAGGTCATATTATTTCTAAACCAAAAGAAATTATGGCTAGTGCAAATGAATATAGAATTTATATTAAAGGGCGTGCAGCTCACGTCGGTTTAAAAAATACTGGAATCGATGCTCTTAACGTGGCTACAATGTTCTTCCAGGAGATGCTAAAACTTAATGCGTTGCACACTAAAGCACGTAATACTAATATTATTCATATTGGTAAAATGTATGGTGGAGATGCGATGAATGTCGTTGCGGAGAATGCGTACCTAGAAGGAACTATTAGAACATATAGTATGAAAGATTTAGCTACAATCAAAGCTGCAATTGAAAATACGCGTGTAGGGCTTGAACATCTTACTGGAGCAAGTATTCGTGTTGACTTTGCTGAAGGATATCCAGCGGTAATTAATGATGAAGTTCCTTATCAAGTAATTAAAGAAGTTATAGAAAAAGAAAACATTGATTATATTGAGTTAGAAGAAGCTTATCTATACGGGGAAGATTTCTCATTCTTTAGTAGATTATCCCCTATAAACTATAGTTTTTTAGGTTTAAGAAATGAAGAGAAAAACTATGTTTCAGGATTACATACTCCAACTTTCAACTTCGATGAAAAAATACTAAAAGTAGGTGTTCAATATTACCTTGGTATTTTGAGATATTATAATGAGTAAATCTTATTGATTTTGAGTAGAAAGTAGGGGGCGACTCGATAACATTGATTCTATAGAATCAGGAGTTTTGAGTTGCCCTCATTCATTAAAGAAAGGATTTTTTATGGCAACGATTGAGTTAAATTACAATAATATACGACAAAATGCTATTAATTTAAAAGAACGAGCACAAGATATAATAGCCGTGGTTAAAAATAATGCGTATAATTTAAATTTAAGAGAATGTGTAAAATTATACTCAGAAGCAGGGATAAATTACTTTGCAACGACAAAAGAAGAGGAGTGCAAAGTAATAAGAGAAACACTAGGTAAGGATGTTAATATCTTTCTTTTAAATCCAACTTATGATTTTGATTTAGTTAGTCGATACAACATTGAGATAAATATTGCGAGCTTTGAATATTTAAAAGAAAACCTTGAAAGTGTAAGAGGTTTAACATTACAGTTGGAATTTGCTGGTAGTATGAGACGAGCTGGAGCAAAAAATCTTGAAGAAGTATTAGAAATTATAGAATTTTGTAAAAAAAATAATTTAAAATTAAAAGGATTTTGGTCTCATTTTTCTTTTGCGGATGAATTTGACGGTTTTTACGAAAAAGAAAAAGAATTGGTGCTAGCGGTTCTTAATGAAGCTCAAAAACATCATGATTTTGAAGTAATTCATTTGCAAAATAGTGCTTCATTTTTACGTGATGGTGCGTTTGAGAAAACAACGCATCAGAGATTAGGGATTATTCTTTATGGTGCTATGCCTTATAATGTGAAGGAAAATCCAGTTGCTCTAAAAAATCTAGTTATCAGGAACCCGATAACTGTTTATGGTGAAATAATTAATATAGTAACCTTGAATAAAGGTGAGTGCATAGGGTATTCTAATTCTTATATAGCTGATGTTGATAAAAAAGTAGGAGTTGTTAATATTGGCTATGGTGATGGGATACTACGAGATAGATTAAAAGGAAAAACCTGTATAATTAAAGGCAAAGAGAGAAATATTTACTCGACGATGATGAGTCATTTAGTAGTAGAAATAGGTGAAGAAAATTGTATCGGAGATAGGGTTTATATTTATGATGACAAGCAACAACTTCATGATTATACAAAGTATTTTGGCCCGAATTCTGTGCAACTTGCAGCCTTAAATTATGATAGTTTAATAGTAAAAAAAATATATTAAATATTATAGGTAGTGCTTAAAAAATCGTAATTTCAAAGAAATCAATTTTTGAAGCACTCTCATTTTTTATATTACGAATATAAACAAAGAAGCAACTGAGGATATTCCATGTGTTGCTTCTTTTAAAAAAGGAAAAATTTTAAATGAATTTAAATTAACAAGTATTAATTTAAATATTTTAGAAATCTTATTTATCTTGTTCCTCTTGGAATTTTTTAGCAATAGTTGCTTCAAAATCCGCAGGGATAGAACGTTGTTTAATGATGATTACGTCAGATTTAGCATATCTAACGATACCTTCAGACACTGATCCCATAAGCATACGTTTGAATCCAGTTAAACCAGAAGATCCACAAACTACAAGGTCAATACCTTTTTCATCAACGATATCTTCGCTTAGAACAATTTTAGGAATACCTTGTTCTACAATACCGAATACTTTAGTTAGTCCATCTTCTTTAGCAGATTCAACATAGCTATCAACTAATTCTTTAGTACGTTTATAGAATGAGTTGAAAATATATGGATCTGATAAACCAGAAGTTGCGATTGTCGCATCAATTACAGAAGCGATATATAATTCTGCATCTTCATTTCTCTGAGCAATAGCTACAGCATTTTTAAATGCCCACTCGGCTTGTTTAGAACCGTCAACTGCGACTAAAATTTTAGAATATTTATTTTCCATGATCAAAACCTCCGACTTCTATGTCTTTACTTATATTATAACACATTTACAAAAAAAGTAAACGCTATTTTACAAAAAAGTAGTATTAATTTTATTTTATGAAAACAAAGGAAAACCTATAGGTGGATACTATATAGCTCTTTTCCTACAGGTTTAAATAATTTTATTTTCTATTCTTTTCTTTTTGTTTTCATGAATATAGATTACACGTTTTCATCAATTACAGTAATAGTTCTTTTACGTTTATGTTCTTTATTATCAATTGTCACTCTGTATACTAATTCATAAGTTCCTGGTGTAGAAGTATCAACTTCTCCTTCAATAATCAAATCATCAAGATATGATTGTCCAGCTTTACGTGCAATGACTCCTTCGGAACTGATATCTATTTGTTCACCAACTTTAATTGTGGCATTTTCAGGAATGATAAAGTAGAAAGTACGTTCAAGACGACGTTCAAGACGCTTTCTGTATTTTTCTTCATCTTCGGCACTCATACGATCTCGAAGTTTTTCATCTACTAAGGGCATTAATTCTACTTCAGTATCAGCAATACAGATCCTACTATTTACTAGTGTGAATGTTTGAGTTCGTCCAGGTCCACAGTATGATTGACATCCTATGATAAATTCAGCATTTGGAGCTTTCTTTTTCAATTTTGGAATTAATGTTTTAAGATTAACACCAAGGCAATCATCACATAATCTAAATGTTACTTTATCTTCAGTAACAATATTTTTATCATTTTGAGTCATATTGTATCCTTTCATAATTTATTTATTTGAAACTAAAATTTATTATATCACATAATCATAATAAATAAAATTTTTAATACGTTTTAAATAGAAATGTTTTTAGCTTTTTTCTTTATAACAAAATTTATTATAAATAGTGATATAAATAGTATAAAGATGTGAATTATTATTTTTGTAATAAGACTTATGAAGAACTCTTCTGGAACCATTTGAATTAGATTTGATTCATCAGGGCTCAATAACCATAGGTTATTAGAAAATAGAAGTTGATGAAACTTAATCCAGAAAGAATTGAAATTATATGAAATTATACAAGCTAATCCTCCGATAACCACAAAAAATGATAGTAGGACTTTATTAAATGTTTTAGAAATATAGTATATTGTATTACTTTTACAGAGTACTACTAGTAATATAGTAGAAATAATGAATACAATTAGAAAAATTATCATTATTTTATGGCTAATACTGTATAGTGTTCTTACATCTACCATATGTTGTATATCTTTAGGTGTATACCATGAAGTATTTAGTTCTTCTTTGTAGTTAAGGTAATCTAGAAGATTAGAAGTATTATCTATTAATTTATCATATGTTGTTCCTATATTAGGGGCTAAATTTTCTTGTGTGTAGAAATTTTTATAAAAATCTAAATTAAAACAATTGTAAAATATTAGAGCAAGAATTGCACTAATAAATAGTGAAAAATTTTCAATAATAATGAGTAGTTGTACTATGTATTTTTTCATTTAAGCACCTCCACTTCATATTATATCACATAAATTTTATTGAAGATATAAAGCTTCCATAAAATTTGGTTTACATATTTACACAAATTAACAAAAAAATGTAAATTATAAAAGTTTTTGAGTAAAAAAAGTTTAATATTTGTATGAATTATGGTAAAATATATACATATAGTTATTTGTTTTGGGGGAAATCATGAATAAGTTTTTTAAGATCTATTTAGAGTTAAGAGAAAAAATAGAAAATAGGCAATATAGGTCTAATTCGCTTTTACCGAGTGAGAATGATCTTGCAAAAGAATATGATGTTTCTAGGGAAACTATAAGAAAAGCATTATTGTTATTATTAGAAAATGGATATATTCATAAAATACAAGGTAAGGGATCTATTGTTCTTGATGTACATAGATATCGTTTACCGGTGACAGGTCTTTTAAGTTTTAAAGAACGTCGTCAATTTCAAGATGTAGAAGCTATCACTAAGGTATTAGTTAATGAAGAAGTTGAAGCACCAGATTTTTTAGTAAGACTGGGTCTTGTTAAGAAAGGTGAAAAATTAATTTATCTTGTTCGCCAAAGAATAGTAGATGGTGAAGCTGTTATATTGGATAAAGATTATATTAGAAAGAATGTAATAGAGAATATACCAACAGAACGTGTAGAAGAATCTCTATATGAGTACTTGGAGAAAGATTTAGGAATTAAAATTTCTTATGGAAATAAGGACTTCAAAATCGAACCAGTCAGCGAAGAAGATTTAACATATATTGATTTGAATGGTCATAAACATATAGCAGTATTAAGAAGCGATGTTTATACTGAGGGTACTGATTTCCTTCATTACACAGAAAGTCGTCATAGGGTGGATAAGTTTCATTTCTCTGAATTTGCTAGAAGAAGAGGAAGCAAATCAAATTAGTATTATTGAAGAAAGAAGGACTGATATAAAAGTTCAAAAATTTAAGAAAGTTCATCTGAGAATTCAGAGACGCATTGGTTTATTGATATCTAAACTTGCTTTATAATAAGCTTTTAAGACACTTAATAAACTTTGCGGGAGTGACTTGACAAAATCGATTTCTCCGAAATCACGATTTTAGAGTCGCTCCTTTTTTTGTTGAAATTTTAAAGGAAAAATTTTTAAATAAATTTTTTTTATATAGTATTTTTATTATTTATTTGTCAATCTGTTGATAATAAACTTTATGAATATTAAATAAATATACAAATTTCGAAAAAAAATTACAAACGATTTTAGTGGAAAAATAATCATTGAAAAATACCGAAATAAAGTGTATAATAAATATAACATTTAAATTTCCGGGAAATAATTTTCGGAAATATTTTGTGGGAGTGTGAAGTAAAATGAAGATAATTGTGTTTTCATTGACAGGTAATTGTAAGAGATTTGTAGACATGTGTAAGATTCCTGAAGAAGATGTTATTGACTTGTGGGATATTGATTATGAAGTGGATTTCGACTATATTTTGATTACTCCTACTATAGGCTTTGGAGATGTTCCTGAAGCTGTAGCGGAGTTTTTGAAAAAAAATTACAAACATTTAAAAGGTGTAGTTGGTAGTGGAAATAAGAATTGGGGTAAAAGATTCGCCAATGCTTCAGAGACAATTAGTAAAGAATATAACGTACCATTATTAATGAAGATAGAATTACACGGAAATACAAAAGACTTAATAAAATTTAAAAAAATATATTTGGAGAGTGTAGAGAATGGAGAAATTTAATCACATTGAACTAAATAATGAAGTAACTAAAAGAGGTGACAATGGCTTTTTTAAATTAGAAAAGGATATAGAGGCTATTGAAGAATTTCTTCGTGAAGTAGACTTTCGTACTGTAAAATTTAGTTCAGAAATGAAGAGGCTTAAATATTTAGTGGAGGAGAATTTCTATTATAATATTTTTGATAAATATATTGAAGATGAAATTCTTGAGTGTTTAGAGCTTGCTGCTAATTTTAAATTTGAATTCAAAAGTTACATGGCAGCAAGTAAATTCTATAAAGATTATGCATTAAAAACTAATGATAAAAAACAATACTTAGAAAACTTTAATCAACATGTATTTATCGTAGCTATGTATTTAGGTGATGGTGATGTAGAATTAGCTAAGGAACTTATGATTTCTATGCTTGAGCAAAGATTACAACCTGCAACGCCAACATTCTTAAATTCAGGAAGAAGTCGTCGTGGTGAGTTAGTATCTTGTTTCTTATTAGAAGTAGGAGATTCACTTAACTCAATCAACTATATCGACTCAACTGCTAAACAACTTTCGAAAATCGGTGGCGGTGTTGCGATTAACTTATCAAAACTACGTGCACGTGGTGAGAGTATTAAAGGTATTA